>JAJTFU010000050.1 GCA_021299075.1 Novosphingobium sp.
GCATAGTCCAGCCCCAGCTCCAGCGCGCGCTTCGCGACGCCGACCGCGCGGGCGGCGGTCTGGATCCGCGCCGCCTCGAAAGTCCGCATCAGCTGCTTGAAGCCCTGGCCCTCTTCCCCCCCGAGCAGGGCATCACAGGGTGCCTTGAGGCCATCGAACTGCAGCGCATATTCGCGCATCCCGCGATAGCCCAGCACCTCGATCTCGCTGCCACTCATCCCCTCGGCCAGGAAGGGATCGGCCTCGGTCCCGCGCGGCTTGGGCACCAGCAGCATCGACAGGCCGGCATAGCCCTGGGTGTCTGCGCGGGTCCGGCACAGCAGGGTCATCAGGTCGGACCGGCTGGCATGGGTGATCCAGGTCTTGGCTCCATCGATTACCCATTCGCCTTCGACCAGCCGCGCCCGGGTCTGGAGCGAGCCGAGGTCGGAGCCGGTATCGGGTTCGGTGAAGACAGCCGTCGGCAGGATCTCGCCGCTGGCGATCTTGGGTAGCCAGTGCTGTTGCTGTTGAGGGGTCCCACCCATGGCGACCAGCTCGCCGGCAATCTCGCTGCGGGTGCCGAGCGAACCGGCACCGATCCAGCCGCGTGACAGTTCCTCGGTGATCACGCACATCACCAGCTTGCTGAGGCCCAGCCCGCCGAACTCGGCCGGAATCGTCGCGCCGAAGGTGCCAAGGTCGGCCATGGCCTGGACCGTGGCATCGGGGATCAGGTCATTCGCCAGATGCCACTTGTGGGCATGGGGCAGGATCTCGGCCTCGGTGAAGCGGCGGAACTGGTCGCGGATCGTGTCGAGATCGGCTTCGGGCAGGCCCTCGCTCGGCCACTGTCCCGCCGCCAGCGCTGCGGTAACGGCAATACGGGTTGCGGCATGGTCGCGATCGATCAGGTCGGCACAGGCGAGCGCCAGGTCGCGCGCTTCGGCGGCGAGGCCCAGGTCGCCGGGGCGCAGCAGCTCGTTCTGGCCCATCGGCAGGCCGCCCGTCAGCTGGGCGAGGGTTTCGGCAAAACCGAGCAGGGCCACCTGCCGGTCGAGTTCGGTCCCGCCGTCATTTGCTGCCAGCCAATCCGCGACCGCTTCGAGCGCGGCAACCGAGGTCGCGATCCAGGCAAAGCCGTGATGCGCGCGCTGGTTGGTGGCGGGAATATCCGCAAGCGCCGCCCGGGCGAGGTCGCGATAACCGCGCGCCGCGCCGAGCACCTTGCCGAGGTCGACGCTCATGCCTTCTCGAACACCGCCGCGATGCCCTGCCCGCCGCCGATGCACATGGTTTCGAGGCCGTACTTCACATCGCGGCGCTGCATCTCGCGGGTCAGGTTGGCGAGGATCCGGCCGCCGGTCGCGCCGATCGGGTGGCCCAGCGAAATGCCCGAGCCATTGACGTTGAGCATGTCATGCCGGCTGTCATCGTCCGCCCAGCCCCAGCCCTTGAGGCAGGCCAGGACCTGCGGGGCGAAGGCTTCATTGAGCTCGATCAGGCCGATGTCGCTCCACGACAGGCCGTTCTTCGCGAACAGCCGCTCGGTGGCGGGAACCGGGCCGAAGCCCATCCGGCTGGGATCGCACCCAGCCGCCGCCCAGGAGTGGAAGTAGGCGATGGGTTCGAGACCCAGTTTCTCCAGCTTGTCCTCGGCCACGACCAGACAGGCCGCTGCGGCATCGTTCTGCTGGCTGGCATTGCCCGCCGTCACCACGCCGCCCTCGATCGGCTTCAGCTTGCCGAGCGTCTCCATGCTGGCATCGGCGCGGTAGCCTTCGTCATGAGCAAAGACGATCGGATCACCCTTCTTCTGCGGGATCTCGACCGGGACCAGTTCATCCGCGAACAGGCCATTTGCCCAGGCAGCCGTCGCCCGCTGGTGGCTGCGCGCAGCATAAGCGTCACAAGCCTCGCGGCTGATGTTCCAGTCCTTGGCGAGGTTCTCGGCCGTCTCGATCATGCCGCTGATCACGCCATAGCGTTCGATCGGCTGGCTCATCACCCGGCCGCGGGTCAGCCGGTCATGCAGCGTCAGGTTGCCGGCGCGCACGCCCTTGCGGATATCGGTGCTGTAATGCTCGACGTTGGACATCGATTCGCAGCCGCCCGCGACGACGACGTCCGACACCCCGGTCTGGACCATCATCGCCGCGTTGACGATCGCCTGCAGGCCCGAGCCGCAGCGGCGGTCCAACTGATAGCCCGGCACTTCCTCGGGCAGGCCGGCGAGCAGCCACGACCAGTGCGAGATGCACGGCGCTTCGCCGTTGCCATAACCCTGCGCGAAGATCACGTCGTCAACCCGGGTGGGATCGATCTTGGTGCGCTCCATCAGCGCCTTCAGGATCGTCGCGCCCAGTTGCCCGGCGGTAAGCGGGGCAAGGCTGCCGCCGAACTTGCCGACGGCGGTGCGGATCGGGGCGACGATGGCGGCGCGGCGCAGTTGGGTCATGTCCTGTCCTTGTCTGAAGTGGCAACCACGCCGCGATCGATCAGCGTGGCGATCTGGCCCGAGGAAAGCCCCAGCCGTTCGGCCAGCACTTCCTCGCTGTGTTCGCCGAGGTACGGCGCCGCCTGCGGATCGCCTGCCTCGCGGTCAGGGATATTGGCGAAGCTGCGGATGGCGGGATATTCGAAGCCGCTGGGGTTGGCGGGTGATGGCCCGAACAGCGGGTTGTTGGTGACGAGATCGGGGTCAGTCGTCATCTCGTGCATGGTGCGATAGCGCTCGAAGGTCGCCCCGGCCTTGGTCAATCGGGCTGCCAGGTCGGCATAGTCGAAGGTCTCGGCGGCCTGCTGGAACAGGTCGAACAGGCGGTGGCGGTGGACGAAGCGCCAGTGATCGCTGGCAAAGAAACTGACGTTCAGTTCCGCTTCCAGCGCGGCGACGGCATCGGCCAGGCCAAAGGCCTCGACCGTTGCCTTCCACTGCTTGGGGGTGAGTGCGGCAACCATGAAGCGGTGCCCATCGCGGCTGCGGAAATCGCGCCCGAAGGCACCCCAGATGGCATTGCCGATCCGCTCGCGGTCGGCGCCGCGATAGAGCATCTCCGCCGCCGCCCCGGCATTGAAGGCCGTGCCGATCGCCACGTCGCCCAGCGGCACGCGCAGCTCGCTGCCCTCTCCGGTCGCATCGCGGTGGCGCAGTCCGGCCAGCAGCGCGAAGGCGCAATAGGCCCCGGTGATGAAGTCCCAGGCGGGCAGGATCTGGTTGACCGGCGGGGCAGTGGCCGGGTCCCATTCCTCCGGACCGGTCATCAGCGGATAGCCCGAGGCGGCATTGACCGTGAAGTCCATCGCCTGGCGCCCGTCATGCCAGCCCATGATCCGCACCGAAACGAGGTCCGGGCGGCCCGCCGCGATCTTGTCATGGGCCATGAAGCTATCGACCGGCAGGTTGGTGATCAGCTGCCCGGTGGCCTGCGCCAGCTGCACCGCCAGCTCGCGCCCCTCGGCCGTCTGCAGATCGAGCGCGACGCTCTTCTTGGCGCGGTTGAGGTTCTCCCACGAGAGCGAGCGGCCCTCGGCGGTCATCATGTAGCGCTTGTAGTCAAGCCCGCCGCGCCGATCGTCGATGCGGATCACCTCCGCTCCCATCTGGGCGCAGTAGAGGCCCGCCGTGGGCGAGGCGACGAAGGACGAAACCTCGACGATCGAAAGGCCGGTGAGCAGCTGGTACATGGCTTACCAGACCGCCCCTTCGCTGGCGAATTCGCGCAGCAGGTGCTTGGCGATCTGCAACTGCATGATCTGGCTGGTGCCTTCGTAGATGCGCAGGATGCGGGCATCGCGGAAGAACCGCTCGGCCGGATATTCGGCGAGGTAGCCCGCCCCGCCATAGACCTGGACGCAGCGATCGGCGACCCGGCCGCAGGTTTCCGAGGCGAACAGCTTGGCCGCCGCCGCCTTGCGCTGAATGTTCTCGCCCCGGTCGGCCCGCGCGCAGGCATCGGCGATCATGCATTCGGCGGCGTAGAGCTCGGCCTCGCTATCGGCCAGCATGGCCTGGATCAGCTGGAAATTGGCAATCGGCTCGCCAAAGGCCTTGCGTTCGGTGGCATAGCGGATCGCGGTATCAAGCGCGCGGCGGCCCATGCCGACGCTCATCCCCGCAACCGACAGCCGCCCGTTGTCGAGGCTCTGCATCGCGATCTGGAAGCCGCGCCCTTCCTCGCCGCCGACCAGCGCCGAGCCGGGGATATGGACGTCTTCCATGATCACATCGGCGATATGTGCGCCCGACTGGCCCATCTTCTTGTCGGGCTTGCCGATGGTGATCCCCGGCGTGGTCATGTCGACGATAAAGCAGGAAACGTGGGCGTTCTTGGGCAGCGCCTCCTTCGAGGTGCGGGCCATGATCAGCCCGATCTTCGCCGAAGGGCTGTTGGTAATGTAGCGCTTGGTGCCGTTCAATTTGTAGCCGTTGCCATCGCGCACCGCGCTGGTCTGCATCGCCGCACTGTCCGAGCCTGAGCCCGGTTCGGTCAGGCCGAAGCAAGCGATTTCCCCGCTGGCGATGCGCGGCAGCCACTCCGCCTTCTGCTCGGGCGTGCCGAAATTCTTGATCGCCGAACCGGTCATGCCGATGTTGATCGAGATGGTCGAGCGGTAGGCCGGCGAGGCATAGCTCAGCTGCTTCACCGTCTCGATATACTGGCTGATGTTCATGCCGGCGCCGCCGAACTCTTCGGGGATGGTGATCCCGAACAGCCCCATCTCGCGCATTTCGGCCAGGATATCATCCGGGATGCGATCCTGCGCGATCACGTCCTCTTCCGCCGGGATCAGTCGTTCGCGGACATAGCGGCGCAGCTGTTCGATGAACTGATCGAAGATTTCGGGGTCCATGCCGGGGTTCATGGCGCTGTTCCTCAGATGGGGTCGTAGGGGAAGACGTGGGCCGAAACTTCGTCGGCGCGGGCGAAGCTGGGCTTGAAGGCCGGGATCAGCTCGTCGGCGATCGACTCCGGCGTCCAGCCTTCCAGCTTGGTCATCGAGCGGATCGGGCGCGGCTTGTTGTAGAGCACGATCTCGTTCTTGCGGACTGAGAAGATCTGGTTGGTGACCTCCTGGCTGGCATCCGAGGCGAGGTAGACCACCAGCGGCGCGATCTTGTCCGCGCTCATCGTCTTGAGCCGTTCGACCCGCTGCTTCTGCTCGGGCGTTTCGGCCGGGATCGAGGCGGTCATCCGGCTCCAGGCGAAGGGCGCGATGCAGTTGGAGCGCACGCCGGCGCGGGCCATGTCGAGCGCGATCGACTGCGACAGGCCGACGATGCCCAGCTTGGCCGCCGAATAGTTGGCCTGGCCCACATTGCCGATCAGGCCAGAGGTGGAGGTGAAGTGGATGAAGCTTCCGGACTGCTGCTCGCGGAAATAGGGGGTCGCGGCCTTGCTGACGTTGAAGGTGCCATTGAGGTGCACGTCGATCACCGCGCGCCAGTCCTCATGGCTCATCTTGTGCCAGATCGTGTCGCGCAGGATTCCGGCGTTGTTGACCACGGCATGTCGCCGCCTTCACCGCCGCCGCCAACGCCGGGATCGTTGACCACCACGGCCGCGCCGTGCTTGGCGCAGAGCAGCGCGATCTCGCGCCCCACGCCGCGGCCCGCGCCGGTAACCGCGACTACCTTGCCTTCAAGCATTCCCATCTCGCCGACTCCGCGTTCTTAATCGTTCGGTTAATCCCCTACGGGGACAGCGGCGAAAATCAACTGGCAGGAATGAGGTCCTTGAGCGGTATTGCGGTGTCAGCCAGCGCCACCGGATCGACCGCGATGCGCTGTTCAACCAGCTTGCGGCCCTGGGCATAGTCCTTCGCGCAATTGACGCTGTCGAGCGCGATAACCTTACCGCCTTTCAGGTAGATCACGCTGAAACTGCGCGCAGCCGGATCGCCGCGCAGCACGGTGGCATCGTGCCCGGTGGAGAGGCCAACGGTCTGGAGCTTGAGGTCATACTGGTTCGACCAGAACCACGGCGTCGCGCCATAGCTGGCGTCCTGCCCCGTGATGACCTTGGCCACCACGGTCGCCATGTCGTTGGCGTTCTGAACCGATTCGAGCCGGATCACCGCTCCATCGGCAAAGCCATTGGCATGAGCGGCGCAGTCCCCGATCGCGAAGACGTGCGGCAGGTTGGTGCGGCACTGTTCGTCGACGTCGACCCCGTTGCCGCCCGCGGCGCCGGCTTCCAGCAGGACGCCGATCGAGGGGATGATGCCAATGCCAACGATCACCACATCCGCCGGGATCACCGTGCCATCGGCCAGCTTCACGCCCGATACGCGGCCCTCACCTTCAATCCCTTCCACCGCCATGCCGGTGCGCAGATCGACGCCGTGGGCGCGGTGCTCGGCCTCATAGAAGCGCGAGAGGTCCTCACCCGCAACGCGGGCCAGGACGCGCGGCAGGGCTTCGAGCAGGGTCACTTGCTTGCCGAGCTTGGACAGCACCGCTGCCGCCTCCAGCCCGATATAGCCGCCGCCGATCACCACGGCGCGAGTTACCTGCGGCAGCTCGGCCATCAGCGCGTCGACATCGGCGCGGGTGCGGACATAGTGGATACCGGCGAGGTCACTGCCGGGACAGGACAGCTGGCGCGGATCGCCGCCCGTCGCCCAGATCAGCTCGCCATAGGTCAGCGCGGAGCCGTCGGCGCAGGTCAGCTGGCGGGCCGCGGGATCGACTGCGGTGACTTCGCGCCCCAACAGCAGCTCGACCTGCTTGTCGGCCCAGTACTCTCGCGGGCGCAGATAGAGCCGCTCGAATGGCTTTTCCTGGGCGAGGTATTCCTTCGACAGCGGAGGGCGCTCGTATGGCGGCTCGTCCTCGCGCCCGACGATCGCGATCGACCCGGCAAACCCTTGGGTGCGCAGCGCGATCGCGGCCTGGGCCCCGCCATGTCCGCCACCGACAATCACGACATCAAAGTGCTGCATCTGATCCCCGCCCGACTGAATCTTGCCCGGTCCTCGCCAAGGCCGCTAACAAGATTCCCCCGGGCTCACAAGCGCGCGGACTCGTGCCAGGGCGGCGGGATCATCGATATCGGCCAACCAGTCGGCAGCGCAGACAAGCGGCTCAGCCCGACCGAGCAAGTGGCGCGCGCCCCGGTCGCCTGCCGCCTTTGCCAGCTCGGGCAGGAAGTTAGACCCAAACACCACCGGCGGCGAACGCTGGCCATCCGCTTCGGATGCAACCAGCGCTTCCACGCCGCGCGCCGCCGCGCGATCGAGCAGCGCGGCGAAATGGCTGGCGGGGATCAGCGGCATGTCGGCCAACGCCACCAGCAACAGATCGGCCTTGGCTTCGAGCGCGAGGCGCGCCGCCAGGGCCAGCGAAGTGCCCATGCCCTCGCCCGCCCGATCATTCACCGCGACTGCGAACCCGCTGGCCCGCCAGGCGGCCGCGCAGGGGTGGTCGGCTTGCGCGGCGATCACCCAGCGGTGGGTGAGCGGCAGTCCGGCCAGTGTGACGGCGGCATATTCGCCCAGCTGCCGACCCTTGAGGTCTGCCGCCAGCTTGTCCGCCGCCCCGAAGCGGCGCGACTGGCCAGCCGCGAGCACCGCAGCGGCGATCTGCAGCTCAGGCAAGCGCAGCCTCGAAATCCGCCGCCTGATAGGCACGCACGATTTCCGCCAGCGCCGAGAGCGCCAGTGTTTCTGGATCGCGCGAGGAATGGAACAGGCCAATCGGCGCATGGATCGCAGCTAGCTGCTGCTCGGCAACCCCGGCGGTTTGCAAGGCGTCAAGCCGCGCGGCATGGGCGCGGCGCCCGCCCATCGCGCCGAGGTAGAAGTGCGGCAGTTCCAGCGCACGTTGCAGCAGCGCCAGTTCCCAGTCGTGATCGTGAAACAGGAAGGCAATCGCGGTCCAGGGATCGCTGGTAAGCAGGGCCGTGTCGGTCGTGCGTTCGAGCCGGGCGGCGGCGATGCCCAGCTCGGCCAGCCGGGCCAGCACTCGCTCGTCCGGGCTCAGCGCGGTGACTTCCAGCTCAAGTGTCCGGGCCAGTCCGGCCAGCGCCACCGGCCCCTCGCCATGCCCGATCAGAACCAGCCGGGCGGGGGGCCAGTGGCCGAAGCTGGCCGTGCCTTGCCCCGGATCGAAGGGCGCCGCGTGCCAGCCGGGCCGGAAGTGTACCCCCGCCGGATCGACCGCCACAGTGAGCGGCTGCCGCGCCTCGCTCGCCGCCAGGCAGGCCTTGGGCAGGGCAGCATCGGCCAGTGGTTGGAAGTGGATATCTAGCCCGCCGCCACAGGGCAGGCGAATGTCGAGATAGGGTGAGCCCGCCCCGAACCGCACGATCCGCGCGGCACCCGCCTTGAGCGCGTCGCAGGCCTCGGCCACCACGGCATTCTCGATGCAGCCGCCGGAGAGCGAGCCGACAAATCCCCCATCCGCGCAGACCGCCATGTGCGTCCCGGGGTTCCGCATCGCGCTGCCTTCGACCGCCAGCACGGTCACCAGCGCGCAAGGCTGGCCTGCCCCGATCCGCTCGGTCAGGAACCGGAAGATCCGGCGCTGGTCCATGCGGGGTGAGCGCTCAGGTCTGCGGCGCGGTTGGCGCAGGTTCCGGGCTGGGCGTCGCGGCCGGGCCGGGCTGGCGCACCACGATCTGTTCGACCGGAGCCTCGGCCTTGGAGCCGCAAGCGGCGAGGGTCAGGGTCGCGAGGACCAGCAGGGCGGAACGATGCATGATGCTTCCCCTCAGGCGAACTGCTTGGCGATCGGCAGGGTGCGGATGCGCTGGCCGCTGGCCGCGAAGACCGCGTTGGCCAGCGCCGGCGCTGCCGGCGGCAGGCCCGGTTCGCCCGCGCCGCCGAGCTTCTGATGATCGCCGTTGATGATCTCGACCGCGATGGCCGGGCATTCGTCCATCCGCATCATCTGGTAATCGTGGAAGTTGCTCTGCTCAACCGCGCCGTCCTTCAGCGAGATTTCGCCATAAAGCGCGGCAGTCAGGCCCATGACGATTCCGCCCTCCATCTGGTTGCGGAAGCCATCGGGGTTCATCGCATAGCCCGGATCGGCGGCACACCAGACATTGGTCACCTTGGGTTTGCCGCCGGTCATGTCGACCTCGACCACTTCGGCCACGATGCTGCCGAACGACTGGGTCAGCGCCACACCGCGCCCGCGACCCGCCGCAGGCTTGGTGTTCCAGTTCGCCATGGCGGCGACCTTTTCCAGCACCGCCTTGTGACGCGGCGAATTGCCCAGCATGGCGAGGCGGAACTCGACCGGATCGCGCCCAGCGGCATGGGCCGCCTCGTCGATAAAGCTTTCGATGAAGAAGGCCTGCTGGCTGTGATCGACCGAACGGAACGCCGCGAAGGGGAGGTGCAGCGGCGCCTCGGCGACGCGGATCGACTTGTTCGGGATGTCATAGAACGCGCAGTCACAGGCCTCGGCCGGATCATGGCGCTGGGTGAAGACGTTGTTGTAGGCAACCAGCCTGCCCTGGGCGTCGATACCGCCGCTGAACCGGCTGGTGTCAGCGGGGCGGAACAGGCCCTTCTGGGTGTCCTCCTCGCGCGACCAGATCATCTTGACCGGATAGCCGGTGGCCTGGCCGATCCGCGCGGCCATGACGACATAGTCGGTTTCCAGCCGCCGCCCGAACCCGCCGCCCATGATCGGGTGGTGGACGATCACGTCGTCCTTGGACAGACCCAGCGCCTTGGCTGACGCGCTGCGGGCGAACAGCGGCACCTGGGTCCCGGTCCAGATCTCGCACTTGCCATCGCGCACCCAGACCAGAGCGTTCATCGGCTCCATCGGCGCATGGGCCAGATAGGGCGCGCGGTATTCGGCGCTGAGCTTCTTGGCCGCACCGGCCATCGCCCCGGCGACATCGCCATTGCCGAACACTTCGTCACCGCCGGCGTCCCCGGCCTGGTCGAGCGCGGCGGCAAAGGCGGCAAACTGGTCCTCGCTCGAACCGATCTTGCTTTCGGGCTTGGTATAGTCGGCCGTGATCGCGCCCAGCGCCTGCTGAGCCTGCCAATAGCTGTCGGCCACGACGGCGATGAAGTCCCCCATGTTGAGGATCTGCAGCACGCCCGGCATGGCCTTGGCGGCGCTGGCGTCCATCTTGGCCACCTTGGTGCCCGGCACCGGCACGCGGCGCACGGCGGCATAGGTCATGGGCTGGCCGGGGATCGTGGCATCGAGCCCGAACTGCGCCGTGCCGTCGACCTTGGCCGGGATATCGGTACGCGGGGCATCGGTCCCCATCAGGCGATAGTCCTTGGGCGCCTTCAATTGCGGCGTCTGCGGCATGTCCTGCTCGGCCGCCGCGGCGGCGAACTGGGCATAGGTTGCGGACTTGCCCGAAGCCTTGTGGCTGAGCGTGTTGTTCGCCGTGACGATCTCGGCCGCCGGCACGCCCCATTCCTTGGCTGCCGCACCCACCAGCATCTGCCGCGCTGCTGCCCCGGCGATCCGCATGGTGTGCTGCCCGGTGGTCCGGACCGAGGAGCTGCCCCCCGTGATCAGCCCGTCGGCCAGCTGGCCGATCTTGGTGAAGAGCCCGTTCCAGGTCGGCTCCAGCCAGTCCGGTGCATCCATCGTGCCGCCGGCAATGAACATCCGGATCGTATCGGTGACGACATAGCTGCCGTCGGTCGGCGCCTGCATAACCTTGACCAGCGACCAGTCGGCATCCAGCTCGTCCGCCAGCATCTGCGCCAGGACCGAGTGCGCGCCCTGGCCCATCTCGCAGTGCGGGACGATCGCGGTAACGACATTGTCGGCATCGATCTTGAGCCAAGAGTTGACCAGCTGCTCGCCTTCGCCGCCGGCAACCTTGGGGCCGAGTTCGCCGATCGGATTGTCCGGCCGCACACCCACACCGATCAGCAGGGCGCCGCCAGCCAGTACGCCCGCGCCGATGAAGCCGCGGCGGGTCCACTTGGCCGCGCGGCTGCGCGGTGGTTTCGCCATGTCGTTCATGCCTTCACCTCTGCGCCCTGAGTCACGTCCTTCGCCGCGCCCTTGGCCGGTTCGAGCCCGGCCGCCACCTTGATCGCGCGGCGGATGCGGACATAGGTGCCGCAGCGGCAGATATTGCCGGCCATGGCGGCATCGATCTCGGCATCGCTGGGCTTGGGATTGTCACGCAGCAGCGCCGTCGCCGCCATGATCTGGCCTGACTGGCAATAGCCGCACTGCGGCACCTGCTCGCTGATCCAGGCCTGCTGGACCTTGCTGAGTTCGCCTTCGGGCCCGGCCACGCCTTCGATCGTGGTGATCGCCTTGCCCTCGGCTTCGGAGATCGGGGTCGAGCAAGAGCGCACCGGCTGGCCATCGAGGTGGACTGTGCAGGCCCCACACAGCGCCATGCCGCAGCCAAATTTGGTGCCGGTCAGCCCCAGCCGTTCGCGCACCACCCACAGGATCGGCATGGCCGGATCGGCCTCTAACGACGCGGGCTGCCCGTTGATCGTGAACTTCCCCATGCCGCCAGATCCCCGTGTTTGCGTCCTTGCTACTCCGGAAGCGCCCTTGCGCTCAAGCACCAACCGCTTCGGCCACCATGTCGCGCAGCGGCAGCCGCGCCGCCATCCGCACCGCCAGCAGCGCCGTGCCGCTGACCTTGCGCTGGACGAACAGCGTTTCGGCCGGCGGAATGTGCCAGGCGGCCCGATCCGCCGCGACCGTTTCAACGCTGCGCCGCACCTCGGCGACGAACGATCGATCGGCAAATTCGAACAGCCCAGGCCGGCCAAGGTGCTGGATCAGCACCGCAATCATCGCATCGAAGGCCGGCGCATGCCGCTCCAGCGTGACGGGGGAGACGAAGCCAACCTCCAGCAGCGCGTCCTTCAGCGCTGCGGGATCCTCGGCCAGGCCGGCATGCATCAGCCGGCGATAGGCCGCCGTGGTCGCTTCGGGCACCGGGCGGGCCGCGCCGAAGTCGAGCAGCACCACGCGGCCCGTATCCGCCTGCCAGCGATAGTTGGCGAAGTTCGGATCGGTCTGCATGAAGCCGAACTCGAACAGCTCGCGCAGCACCAGGCCCAGCAGCGCGCCCATGGCCGCATCGCGGGTGGCCTGGTCGGCGCCCTCGAGCGTGTCGATCGGCGCGCCCGGTATGAAGTCCATCACCAGCACCCGCTCGCCCGAAAGTTCCTCGACCGGCGTGGGCACAACGAAGGCCGGATTGCCCGCCAGCAGCGCGCCATAGCGCCGCATCTGTTCGGCCTCGCGGAGATAGTCGGCCTCTTCCCGCAGCTGCTGCTTGGCCTCGGCCAGCAGCGGCGCAATGTCGAGGGTGTCGGGCAGCAGGGTGGAAAGCCGCAGCAGCGTCGCGACATTGTCGACATCGGCATCGATGCTGGCGGCGACCCCCGGATATTGCACCTTCATCGCCACCACGCGCCCATCGGGCAGGGTCGCGCGGTGGACCTGGCCGATCGAGGCGGCGGCAATCGGCGTCGCCTCGAACCGGGCAAAGCGCCGCCGCCAGTCCTTGCCCCATTCGCCGATCAGCACCTGGTTGAGCTGCGATGGCGGCATATAATGCGCCGAATCCCGCAGGCGCGCCAGGATCGCGGTCAGCTCGGCTGGCAGCAGGTCCCCGGCATCGAGCGAGATCATCTGCCCCAGCTTCATCGCCGCGCCGCGCAGGCGGGACAGCTGCTCGGTCACCCGCAAGGCATTGCCGGGCGTCAGCAGCATGTCCGATAGCTGCGGCCGCTCACCCGCCGCCAGCCGCCGCGCGCCCTCGGCCAGCATGCCCCCGGCGATCCCGCCCGCCAGCTGGCCAAACGAAGCGAGGCGCGAGAGCCGCGCCGACGGCACCTTGCGATAGCGGTTGTCGCTCATCGCAGCAGGGCCTGCAGCCGGGGCCGCATCCTCAGGAAGCGCAGATAGAGCCATTCCAGCCCGCGCAGCACCAGCGGCAGCCGCGCCGCCTGGCCCAGCGGCCAGAGCAGCGGCACCGCCCGCCACATCGCCGCAAAGGCCGCCGCGCCTGACAGCAGCTCGCCATCCTCCCGCGCATGGAGCCGCGCCAGCAGCGCCGCGCGATCGATCGGGCAGGCAGCATCACCCTCGGCCACGTCGGTAAAGCGGATCCGCCCGGCCCGGTCGAGCCGCCGCATCAGCGCAATCTCGCACGCGCACAGCGGGCAGGCGCCATCGTACCAGACTTCTAGGGAGGCGGAATTGTCCATGCCGCCCCTTCGCACGCCCGCAGCGCCAGCGCCATGCGGCCCATGGCGCATCTTGACGCCGCTGCGGCGGCCAGCATCGTGCTGTAGGGAAGAGAGGCTGGCGGTGCTGTCAGTCTGACGCGAACCTGTCTCCACTAAGACCAGATTATTTCGCTGCCTGCTTGTGCTGCGTGTTGAAGCCCAGTCCGAAACCGAAAGGATAAAGTGTGCCTTCGGCATCGTAGCCGGGCGCATCGGGATGTTGCTGCAGGACCGCCGTGCGCGACGCCGGCAGGGCGAAGGGCAAACAGAGCTGCCGTTGGGGATGGCGTCCCGTTGATGGTCTGCTGCCGCTAACTTTGCCGACGTTCGCTGCCCCGAACATATTCGTTGAAACCGGCCATTCGTTCAGCGAGTTTTCGGAACCCATGAATGACCGGTTCCAGGGCCGTTTAACTTCAGGATGCTCAGCAGCTTTGTCGGGGAATGCGGCGAGGCGCAGAGACCCTGCGCTAGGCTGAACCTAATTGAGGGTGCCCTCAATCCATCGCTTAGCCACGCTTCGGGCGCGAGCCTCGTCATCCAGCAGCGCAGGCGCCGCATCACGAGTTGCCAGGATGCATCCCTTGGGAAGATGCTTCTCGAACTTCACCCCACAAGTCGATCCGTCATGCCAAACAACATCGACAAGTTCGTCGAAGTCGAGCCATTTGAGAACCCCGATCCAAAATTGCTCCCCATCGGACAGCCTGATTTGCGCTCCTGACAGGGAGAGGTCGTCCAATTGTCCCCCGTCAGCACCAATGGCACAGATTTGAGGTTGTGATTTAAGGAGGATTGGGGCTTCGTCGTAGTGACGAAGGAACGAAGATGAAGCCCCAATCCTCCTTTAAAAAATCGCCGATGAAGGCCCCTGCTGAGCGGGTGGTGAAGGACATCCGGCGGCAGACGCGCCGGCACTTCTCGGCCGAGGACAAGATCAGGATCGTGCTCGACGGGCTGCGCGGTGATGACAGTATCGCCGAGCTGTGCCGCAAGGAAGGCATCGCCCAGAGCCTTTATTATGTGTGGTCGAAGGAGTTCATGGAAGCGGGCAAGCGCCGCCTGGCGGGCGATACAGCCCGTGCCGCGACCAGCGGCGAGGTGCAGGACCTGCGCCGCGAAGCCCGCGCCCTGAAGGAATGCGTGGCCGACCTGACGCTCGAAAACCGCCTGCTCAAAAAAAGCATGATCGCGGATGGGGAGGGCGACGAATGAGGTATCCCGCATCCGAAAAGCTCGAGATAATCCGGATCGTCGAGCAATCGCATCTACCGGCGAAGCTCACTCTCGATAAGCTGGGGATCGCACGCCGGACGTTCTACCGCTGGTACGACCGGTTCCACGAGGGCGGACCGGAGGCGCTGGAGGATCGACCGTCGGCACCAAGCCGGGTGTGGAACCGCATCGCACCCGAGGTGCAGGACCAGATCATCGAGCTGGCGCTGGAGCAGTCCGAGCTGAGCCCCCGGGAGCTGGCGGTGCGCTTTACCGACGAAAGGCGTTACTTCGTGTCGGAAGCCACGGTTTACCGTCTTCTGAAGGCCCATGACCTGATCACCAGCCCGGCCTATGTCGTGATCAAGGCCGCCGATCAGTTCCACACCAAGACCGCGCGGGTAAACGAGATGTGGCAGACCGACTTCACCTACTTCAAGATCATCGGGTGGGGCTGGATGTACCTGTCGACCGTGCTCGACGACTTCTCGCGCTACATCATCGCCTGGAAGCTGTGCACCAACATGCGGGCCGAGGACGTCACCGACACGTTGAACCTCGCCCTCAAGGCCTCAGGCTGTGACAGCGCCACGGTGCTGCACAAGCCCAGGCTACTCAGTGACAATGGCCCCAGCTACATCGCGGGCGAACTGGCGGAATACATCGAGGCCCAGAAGATGAGCCACGTGCGCGGTGCCCCGATGCATCCGCAAACCCAGGGCAAGATCGAGCGTTGGCATCAGACTCTCAAGAACCGCATCCTCTTGGAAAACTACTTCCTGCCTGGCGACCTCGAAACCCAGATCGAGGCGTTCGTCGAGCACTACAATCACCAGCGTTACCACGAGAGCCTGGCCAACGTGACGCCTGCCGACGCCTACTTCGGCAGGGCACCAGCCATCATCAAACAGCGTGAAAGGATCAAGCGACAAACCATCGAGTATCGGCGCTTGCAACACCGCAAGCTCGCCGCTTAACATCAAAGCTCGCCGCTTAACATCAACCCCCAGACGAAGCCCGCACTCCGCTAATCTACGCCGCGAGTTGCGCCAAATGTTCTGACGACGGACACGAACAGGGTTCGGCCGCTGCGGTCGAACACAGCGCTGCTGCACCCGTTCCAACTCTTGCCTCAGCCGCCCGGCTACTTGAAGCCCCGCTGCTGGTGCCGGATGGCGCGCGCTTTGGGACGGTTGTCGACCTGATGCTCCACTGCGACCGGCAGGACCTGGCCTATGCCGTGCTCAGCTTCGACGGGATCGGCGGCCTGGGCGAGCAACTCCGCGTGGTCGCGGCCGACCGATTGGAGCTGCGGGTCGATGGGCTTCACACAACGTGGACCGAGCAGCAGTTGCGCACGCTTCCTCCGATCGATGCCACGGACTGGCCGTTAATGCCGGATCCCACACGGAACCGGCCGCTGCAGCCTCCGCTTTAGGGAGCGGTAACCCACCTGAAGGAGAGGTCCCCATGTTCAATTCATCGGATCGCATTATCGACCGCCTGGACCCCCGCGAGTGGGGGCGGGCAGAGCCGCATTGGGCCAGGACCGTGGTGTCCACCATCACGATGGCCGCTGCGGTTGGGGCAGCAGGCCTTGCCGTCTGGCGGTACCTGCAGGACAACCCGCAGCTGTTCCGCTCGGCTGACGCCGAGGACGAGTTCGATACGGAGGACTACGACGGCCCCACCGCCCCCGACGTACCCCCGCCAACTGCCAACTAAATCAGACCATCGTTTCGGGCCGGACCAGGCGGTCAAATGTCGCCTGGTCCACCCCGTCGCGCAGCGCCGCTTCACGCAGCGTCAGGCCCTCGTCGTCAGCAAGCCGGGCAATTGCCGCGGCCCGGTCGTAGCCCAGTTCGGGCACCAACGCCGTGACCAGCATCAGCGAACGACTGACCAGTTCGGCGATCCGCGCCCGGTCTGGTTCCAGCCCGGTCAGGGCGTAGCGCGTGAAGCTGTCGATCCCGGTCGCCAGCAGATCGATCGAACGCAGCACCGCCGCGCCGATCAGCGGTTTGAACACGCCCAGTTGCAGATGCCCCTGCATCCCGCCGACCACGACCGCCTGGTGGTTACCGATCACCTGCGCCGCGACCATCGTCAGCATTTCGCACTGGGTCGGGTTGACCTTGCCCGGCATGATCGAGCTGCCCGGTTCATTGGCGGGCAGCTTCAGTTCGCCCAGGCCGCTGCGCGGACCGCTGGCTAGCAGACGCAGGTCATTGGCCAGCTTGGTCAGCGCACAAGCGAGCGTAACCGTCGCGCCGGCAAACCGCACCAGCGGTTCCTGCCCGGCCAGTGCAGCAAAGGCATTGTCGGCCGGCCGCAGCTTAAGGCCGGTGATCATGCTCAGTTCCGCGGCCATCTCCCCGGCGAAGCCCGGCGGAGCATTGATCCCCGTGCCGACCGCCGTGCCGCCTTGAGCCAATGCCAGCACGCCTTGCTCCAGGGCCGCCGAAAGCTCTTTATGGCATTGCCGCAACTGCGCGGCATAGGCAGAGAATTCCTGCCCCAGGGTCAAGGGCGTGGCATCCTGCAGGTGTGTGCGGCCGATCTTGACGATCGCGCGCCATTCTTCGGACAGCGCCTCGATCTGGGCAATCATGGCGTCCAGCGCGGGCAACAATCGCCCGGTCGCTGCCAAAGCGACCGCCAGATGCAACGCAGTCGGAAAACTGTCGTTCGATGACTGGTGCAGATTGACGTGATCGTTGGGATGGACCGGGCTCTTGCCGCCACGCTGACCGGTCAGCAGCTCGTTGGCCCGGCTTGCGATCACTTCGTTGACGTTCATATTAGTCTGGGTGCCACTGCCAGTTTGCCAGATCGCCAGCGGGAACTGGTCGGCATGCTCGCCGCCGATCACCTCGCTCGCGGCTTGTTCTATCGCCTCGGCAATTTCGCCGGGCAGGTCGACGCGGTTGACGCGCACCGCGGCCAGTTTGACCATGGCCAGCGCCCGGACAATCTCGTCCGGCATCCGCTCACGTATCGCAAAGGGAAAGTGCAGCAGGCTGCGCTGGGTCTGGGCCCCCCAATGCGCCTGCGCCGGAACCGCCACCTGGCCGAGCGCGTCGCGCTCGGTGCGCATCGTCGCATCCTGGCCGTCCATCTGGTCCTCCATCGTTTCGCCGCCAGCCGGGGCTGCGACTCTGCCCGAACTCGTGCGCTTCTCGCTCCGTTCCCGCAATGCCTGTCTGCGCCAGGGCCAGCCTGTCCATGAATACGAATACGCGCTCTCGCCTTGCGCCGCAGGGCTGCTAGCATCGCGGCAACAATATTCGGGGAGATTTGGGGTGGCAATCACAACCGAAGGCGGCGCACCGGCGCAGGGTGACTATATTGATGCACCGCAGCTGCAGCTGTTCGTGATGGGGCTGTTCTTCATCTTCGGCGGGATCACCAG
>JAJTFU010000215.1 GCA_021299075.1 Novosphingobium sp.
TCCTCACCGGCATGATCGCCGACGCCACCGGCAGCCTCGCCCTGGCCTTCGTGCTCCCCGCCGCCTGCTATGCCGTGATCGCCGGGTTTGGCTGGTACGCCCGGCGGCCGGCCTAGAGCGTCTTGATGATCCCGGAGAAGTCGACCCCGCCGTTGCCGGCTGCGGCGAACTCTTCGTAGAGCTCCTCGGCGCGGGTGCCCATCGGGACATTCGCGCCGACGCTCTGCGCCGCTTCGAGCGCGAGCTTGAGGTCCTTGAGCATCAGCGCGGCAGCGAATCCGCCCTGGTAGCCGTTGTCGGCGGGGCTTTGTGGGCCGACGCCGGGGACCGGGCAATAGGACGTCATCGACCACGACTGGCCCGAGGCCTTTGACGAGATGTCGAAGAAGGTCTGGAGGTCGAGGCCGAGCTTGTCGGCCAGGGCGAAGGCCTCACACGTGGCGATCATCGTCGCGCCCAGGATCATGTTGTTGCAGATCTTGGCGGCCTGACCAGCGCCAGAGGCACCTGCGTGAATTACGGCCTTGCCCATGGCGGCAAGGATTGGCTCGGCGCGCTTGAAGGCATCGTCGGTGCCGCCGACCATGAAGGTCAGCGTGCCGCCATTGGCTGCAGCGATCCCGCCCGAAACGGGCGCATCGACCATGGCATAGCCAGCGGCTTCGGCGGCAGATGCAACCTTGCGCGCCGTATCGACATCAATTGTCGAACAATCGAGCAGCAGCGCACCAGTCGGAGCCTGGCCGATCACGTCGGCGGTGTAGACGCTCTCCACGATCTTGCCGTTGGGCAGCATCGAGACCACGGCATCTACGCCCTGCACCGCCTCACGCACGGTCGGGAAGACGGCGCAGCCATTGCCGGTGGCGCGCTCGGCCGCCTCGGCGCTGAGATCGAAAGCGTGGACCGTATGCCCGGCCTTGACCAGGTTCGCGGCCATCCCGCCGCCCATGTTGCCGAGGCCGATGAAGGCGATTTTCATGTCACTTACCCTTCCATACCCCAGGGCGCTTCTCGATGAAGGCGCCCATGCCTTCGACCTTGTCCTCGGTCGCGGTCAGGACCTGGAAGATCCGGCGCTCCATCACGAGGCCCTGTTCCAGCGTCATCTCGTAGGCGGCGTTGACCGCTTCCTTGTTGGCGATGACAGCGAGCGGCGGCATGGCGGCGATCTCGGCGGCGAGCTTGACCGCCTCGTCGACCAGGCTGGCGAGCGGGACGACGCGCGAAACGAGGCCCGAACGTTCGGCTTCCTCGGCGCCCATCATGCGGCCGGTCAGGCACATTTCCATCGCCTTGGACTTGCCGATCGCACGGGTCAGGCGCTGGCTGCCGCCCATGCCGGGGCCGACGCCCAGCTTGATTTCGGGCTGGCCGAACTTGGCGTTCTCGCTCGCGATGATGATGTCGGCCATCATCGCCAGCTCACACCCGCCGCCCAGGGCAAAGCCGTTGACCGCGGCGATCCACGGCTTGCGCGTGGTCTTGACCAGGTGGCTTGTCCAGCGGCTGAAGAAGTCCTGCGCAAAGAATTCAGCGGCCGGCTTCTCGAACATTTCCTTGATGTCGGCGCCGGCGGCAAAGGCCTTTTCGCCCGCGCCGGTGAGGACCGCGCAGCCCTGCGAGTCATCGGCCTCGAACTTGGCGAAGGCGTCAATCAGCTCTTCGAGCACCGATGAGTTCAGCGCATTGAGCGCCTGCGGCCGGTTGAGTGTGACCAGCGTCACCGCGCCGCGCTGTTCGACCAGGATGTTTTCATAGCTCATAGGGGTTTCCATTCCTCATCGGCGGGGAGGGGGGCGAAGATGCTGTCGATCAGCGCATCGCTCACGCCCTCGGGGGTGGCGGGATCCCACTGGGGGGCATTGTCCTTGTCGACGATCACCGCGCGGACGCCCTCGGCAAAGTCGGGCCGGGTCAGGACGCGCGAAGCGATGCGGTATTCCATCACCATGTTGGCGGCAAAGTCGGCGCATTCCAGGCTATCATGCAGCTGGCGCAGCGCGACCTTGCAGGTCTGAGGTGACTTGGTGCGCAGCGTGGCGAGTTCCTTCGCGGCCCATTCGCTGTCGTCTGCTTCAAGGCTGGCGATCACATCCTCATAGCGATCGGATGCAAAATGCTTGGCAATCGCGGCCGCATTGGCCTCGATCTTCGCCGGGGGCGGGGTGACGGCCAGGGCGGAGAGGACCTGGCCCGGCTCGTGCCCGTGGGCGATCCGCTCTTTGGCTTCGGCCAGGGCATCGCCGCGCGCCGGTCAGCGCCAGGAACTGGCCGATCCGGCCGGGCAGGCGCGAGAGGTACCAGCCGCCGCCGACGTCGGGGAACAGGCCGATCCCGGTCTCGGGCATGGCATAGCGGGTATTCTCGGTCGCGACATGGAACCGCGCGGGCTGCGAAATGCCGACGCCGCCGCCCATGGTGATCCCGTCCATGAAGGCCACCACCGGCTTCTCGTAGGTGAAGATCAGGTGGTTCAGCTGGTACTCGTCATGGAAGAACTTGCGGCCCGACGTGCCGCCATCGTTCAGCGCCGAATTGCGCAGGAACGCGATGTCCCCGCCCGAACAGAACCCGCGGCCCTCGGCATGATCGATGATCACCGCCTTTACCGCAGGATCGTCGCGCCATTCGAGCAGCGCCGTGCTCATGGCGTGAACCATCGGCAGGGTCAGCGCGTGGATTGCGCCGGGGCGGTTGAGCGAGAGGAAGCCAGCGGCCCCTTCGCGGCGGATGATCACTTCGTCGGTCATTGGCGCAGCAGGTCCCGGCCCACGATCATCCGCATCACCTGGTTGGTCCCTTCCAGGATCGAATGGACCCTGAGGTCGCGCCAGAAGCGTTCGATCGGATAGTCCTTGAGATAGCCATAGCCGCCGAACAGCTGCAGCGCGTCATTGACGATCTTGCTGCCGTTATCAGTCGCTAGGCGCTTGGCCATGGCGGAGAAGCGGCTCTTGTCGGGCGCATTGGCGGCGACCTTGCAGGCGGCGAGGTAAAGCAGCGCGCGCGCGGCTTCGAGGTCGGTCGCCATGTCGGCCAGCATGAACTGGGTGTTCTGGAAATCGGCCACGGGCTGGCCGAACTGCTGGCGCTCCTTGGTGTACTTGATTGCCTCGTCGAGGCAGCGCTGCGCCCCGCCAAGTGAGCAGGCGCCGATATTTAGGCGCCCACCATCGAGGCCGGCCATGGCGAAGCGGAAGCCTTCGCCCTCGGCCCCGACGCGGTTGGCGACGGGCACGCGGCAATCCTCGAAGATCACCTGCGCGGTTGGAGAGGCATTCCAGCCGAGCTTCTTTTCGGGTGCGCCGAACGACAGGCCGGGCGTATCCTTTTCGACCACCAGGCAGGAGATGCCCTTGGCGCCATTGTCGCTGGTGCGGACCATGCAGACGTAGATGTCATTCACCCCGCCGCCCGAGATGAACTGCTTGGTGCCGTTGAGTACGTAATGGTCGCCGTCGAGCCGTGCCGTG
Organism: Novosphingobium sp.; assembly: GCA_021299075.1. GTDB lineage: Bacteria > Pseudomonadota > Alphaproteobacteria > Sphingomonadales > Sphingomonadaceae > Novosphingobium. Next base: position 3,477 of record JAJTFU010000215.1, read on the forward strand.
GTCTTGAGCGCCGCCGCGTCCGAGCCCGAACCCGGCGGCGGCCATGTTGTGGATCGAGATATAGGCCGAGGTCGCCGGGCAGCCATAGGCCATGGCTTCCATGATCAACGCCGCCTCCAGCCGCCCCAGGCCAATCCCGCCGCTCTCTTCCGAGACGTAGATCGCGCCAAAGCCCAGCTCACCGGCGGCTTTCCACACGTCGACCGGATAGAGATGCTCTTCGTCCCACTGGGCGGCGAAGGGCGTGATCCGGTCAGCCGTGAACTTCTGCGCCATGTCCTGGATGGCGAGCTGGTCTTCGGTCAATGCAAACTGGTCTGTCATGGCTTGTCCGCGTAGTCTTCCGCCCCAAGGAAGTGAAGCGAGACGTAGGGCTCGTCTCCCACCACCCAGCTGTCATGGCCAGGCGGCACGTAAAATACGTCGCCGGCCCGCATTTCGATGACCGTGCCGTCATCCATCGCTGCGGTGGCGCAGCCGGACACGACCATCCCGACGTGCTCGACATGGCACGAGTTCGCACCCATGGCCGCGCCGACATCGGCCGACCAGCGCCAGCCTGGCTGATAGGTCGCCCGACCAATGGTCATGCCGCCAAGGCTGACCAGCTCGAACCGACCCTTGTCGAACTCGCGGACCTCGTCCGGTTGGTCAAACCGTTTGATGACCACATCGAGATTCATTCGATCACCCCATGGTCGGAATGACGAAGGCATTGCCCCCATCGGGCGAGCCATCGGGCCAGCGGGCGGTGACGGTCTTGACCTTGGTCCAGAACTTCACGCCTTCCATGCCGTGCTGGTTGGTATCGCCAAAGGCGCTGCGCTTCCACCCGCCAAATGTGTGGTAGGCGACCGGCACCGGGATCGGCACGTTGATGCCGACCATGCCGACATTGACGCGCGCGGCAAATTCGCGGGCCGCGTGACCGTTGCGGGTGAAGATGGCGACGCCGTTGCCATACTGATGCTTGCTCGGCAGGCTGAGCGCTTCCTCGAAGTCCTTGGCGCGGACCATCTGCAGGACGGGGCCGAAGATCTCGTTGTGATAGCTGTTCATGCCCGGGGTCACGCGGTCAAACAGCGTCGGGCCGACGAAGAAGCCGTTCTCATGCCCTTGCAGCGTAAAGCCGCGACCATCGACCACCAGTTCGCCGCCTTCATCAACGCAGG
>JAJTFU010000216.1 GCA_021299075.1 Novosphingobium sp.
GAGAGGATCGGCATCGAGGACAGGCCGTTCAATTGCTGCAGCAGGTTGATGATCGACTTCGCGTTCTGGAACACCGGCACCATCAAGATCGAGGTGATCGTGAGGACCACCGAGACAATGCTCGCCAGCTTCCAGTGGTTGGTGACCGGCGCCACGAACTTGGTGTGGAAGTCCACCGCGTAGAGCGCGACCGAGCTGTTGAGGATTGCCGCAGTGTGGGCAATCACCGCCGCCGCCATCATCGCCGCAAAGGCACCCGAGAGCCACTGCGGCAAGACCGTCGCGACAACCTGGCCATAGGCGGCATCATCGACATCGCCGAACAGCTTGTAGCCGACCACGCCGGGGATCACGACAATCGCCGGGATGATCATGATCCGCACGGCGGCGGCGGCCAGCACGCCCTTCTGCGCTTCCCGCACGGTCGGCGCGGTCATCGCCTTCTGGGTGATGTTCTGGTTGGTCGACCAGTAGAAGATCTGGATGAACAGCATGCCGGTGAACAATGTGTGGAACGGGATCGGCGAATCCGCGTCCCCCACCATGGTCAGCCGTTCCTGGGGGATACCCGAAAAGTCCCAGCCGATCGCATTGCAGGCCAGGACGACCACGAGCAATGCGATCGCCAGCACGCCGATGCCGGAATAGGTGTCCATCACCGCCACCGCACGCAGGCCGCCCATGATGGTATAGATCGCCGCCACCACTGCCATCGGCGCGGCGAAGTACCAGAGCGGCCAGTCGACCGCGAACATCGACTTGAGGAACAGCGAGCCTGAATAGAGCGCGGCCGGCAGGTAGATCAGGATGTTCCCGATCAGGAACAGCGCTGAAATCAGCGTGCGGATCGAACCGCCGCCATAGCGTTGCTCCAGCAGCTCGGTCACCGTGGTGCAGCCGGTGCGGTAGTAGACGGGCACGAAGACGAAGGCGAGGATCAGCAGGCCGACGAACCCGGCCAGCTCCCACCAGGCCAACAGCAGCATCTGGTTGCCATTCATCCCGACCAACTGCTCGGTCGAAAGGTTGGTCAGGGTGATCGCGCCCGCGACATAGAGCCATTTCAGGCCGCCGCTGGCGAGGTAGACATCCTTGGCCGAGCCATCATGCGCCGGGTGGGCATCGCGGGTGGTGGTGCGCCAAGTGAAGAAGCCGATCACCGCCAGCAGCGCCAGCGCCATCGTCACCTGTCCGGCAAATGTCCCCCAGAATTCACCCATTGCGCTCCCCCGATGCTGTTTTGAGCGAACCTAAGCAGCAAGTGCCGGCAAGACCAGTATCATTGATGACGCCAACCTGCCGAGCCGTGCCGAGTTAGTTGCAGGACTGTTCTTGTTTTTCGGCAGGCTCAGGTCGAGCAGCTTGTTGGTTTAGCCAAAGCCGTCAATGGCTAATCTTGCTCCAGCGCCAGCAGGGCAAACGTCGCCAGCCAGTGCTCCCCCATGTAGTCGTCCCCGAGGTGCGGCAAGGCAGCATCGAGGTGCTGCTGGGCGGTGGCCAGGGCGGGTTCACGCACCGGGTGCCCGGCCGGCAGAGCCGCCGCAATTCCGCGCCAGCACCAGGCGCGGCTGAGGTTCAGGCCATCGAGGTGGGCGATCTTGCCATCGCTGCGATCGGAGACAGTTGCGGGGATGAACAGAGTGGCCGGACGGCCTGCAACAGCAGCGGGCAGGAACAGGTCAAACCAGCCAGAGAAGCCCTGCCCCAGCACCCGGCTCATCAGCAGGGCTTCGGTCAGAGCAGCGGAAAGAAACTCATCGCCGCCGGGCTCCCAGGCCTGGCAATCGCGGTCCTGACCGAACCAGTCCGCCGCGCGGGAATCGAGCAGGGCCACCAGCTCTTGATCGTGCTCCACCGCCCAGTCGCGCGCCAAGGTCAGGGCGAAGGCCGAGGAGTAGTGCGTGCCGACCCGGATCGGATAGGTCTGGAGCGGCAGGAACTGGTGGAACCGCTCAGCGAAGGCGCCGGCAAAGGCATCGGCATGGCAAGCCCAGGGCCGCTCGTGCCGGACCATCTCGGCATGGAGCGCCAGGGCCCAGGCCCAGCCATAAGGCCGCTCAAACCCGCGCGAAGAGGGCCGGGCGAGATAGGCGGTTTCGACCGCGAAATTCTCCGCCGTCAGCATTTCATCAGCCAGGGCATGGACTCGCCCCGTCTCTGGCAGGTCCGGATAGAGCCGCGCCAGCCGCAGCACCTGCCACCAGCCGTGCAGGCACGCACGTGATCGAGCTTGTGCGGAAACTCGCGCGTCAGATGACCACAGGTCAACGCCATGAAGCGCGCGGCGTGTTCGGCTGTCAGGGTCGTCATCAGAAGGCAAACCACCAGATGAAAAGCGTGTTGACCGCCAGCAGCGGCAGGGCCGTGCCGACCTGGGCCCAGACCACGGCATTGCGGTCCTTGAGCTCAAGCAGCGCGGCGGGGACGATGTTGAAGTTGGCCGCCATCGGCGTCATCAGCGTGCCGCAGAAGCCGGCCAGCATGCCGATCGCACAGACCACCGCCGGATCGCCGCCATATTGCCTGATCAACACTGGCACCGCGATCGCCGCAGCCATCACCGGGAAGGCGGCGAAGGCATTGCCCATCACCATGGTGAACAGCGCCATGCCCAGCGCAAAGGCAGCAACGGCGCCGAACAGACTGCCTTCGGGGATTACACTCGACATCAGCTGCCCGACTACGTCGCCCACGCCCGCGAGGGCAAAGACCGCGCCGAGACTGGCCAGCATCTGCGGCAGGATCGCCGCCCAGCCCACTGAATCCATCAGCCGCCGCCCTTCCTGCAAGGGCGCGGCCGGATGCGGGCGCAGCCAGGCCAGGCCGATCGCCAGCGCCAGCAGCGCGCCCAGCGCCAGGCTGACCAGCGTCACCTGCTTGGGATTGACGAGGCCCGGCAAATGCTCGAACCCGAAAGTGCCGGCCAGCGCCGTCGCCGGGATCACCAGCGCCAGCAGGAACAAGCGGTTGCCATGCAGCGCGGCGCGCTCGGCGCGGACTTCGAGCGTGGTGCCGCCGCTGCCTCGGCCCAGTTGCCCGGTCCCCGCGATTGCCACCAGCGCGAGGACCAGCAGGCCATTGCCGAAATCTCCCAGCCGGTCGCCCGCCAGCATCGAAAGCGCGAGCAGAGCCCAGAATGCCCCATTGCCCCAGCGCTTGGGATTGGTGCCGTCGCGCAGCGAGAGCACGGCGAAGGCGAGGAAGGTCAGACCCGCGAGGGTATAGACGAAGGGCAGGCCGATCATTGTCCGGCCTCCTTGCCCGAGAGCCGCCGGTCGAGCCACCACAGCCGGAACCCGTGGATGAGAGGATGATGCCCTGCTGCTCCAGGAAACCGACCATCAGCAGGATCGACCCGATCGCGATGAAGATATCCTCTCCGAAAAACAGCCCGACATTGTCGGTCGCGGCGGACATCGCCTTGACGTGCTCACGCTCGTCCTCGGTCAGGTCCTTCTGCCCTTCGGCCGCCGCTTCGGCCATTGGCGCGACGAGCGGCCGGACGGTCTGGGCATGGCCGGCGACCGAAGTCAGCCCGAGCGCCGAGGAGACCTGGCGGATCAGCAGGTAGCCGGTCAGCAGCCGGCCGGTAGTTGCACCCTTGAGGCCGGCGATCAGGCCGCGCGCACGTTCCTGCAGCCCATGGGCTTCGAGCAGGCCAATCACCGGCAGGACGATCCAGACCACCGAGACATAGCGGGTATCATTAAAGGCCTTGCCGAAGGCCGAGACGATGGCGTGGAGATCGAGCCCGGCAGAGAGCCCGGTAACCGCCGCTGCCACGACAACGACCAGCAGCGGATTGAAGCGCAGCACAAAGCCCAGCACCATCACCGCGATGCCGTAAAGCACCCACATCTCGCTCATCCGTAGCCTCCCCCGCCCGGCGTCTCGACGACCATCACGTCGCCCGGTTCCATCAGCACCGAAGCGGTGGAATCAAGAACCTCAACCTCACCTGAGGTTCGCTCAACCCGCGTTGCCCCCGGCGCGCCCGGTGCGCCGCCCGCCAGCCCGAACGGCGCCACGCGGCGGCGGTTGGCGAGCATGCCGGCTTCCATTCTCTCGAGAAAGCGCAGCCGCCGCAGCGCCCCGTCGCCGCCGTGGTGGCGCCCTGCCCCGCCCGAACCGCGCCTTGTGGCGAACTCTTCAAGCAGAATCGGAAACCGCGTTTCAAGGACCTCGGGATCGGTCAGGCGGCTGTTGGTCATGTGCGTCTGGACTACGCTGGTCCCGTCAAAGTCCGGACCGGCACCAGAGCCTCCCGCGATGGTCTCA
>JAJTFU010000051.1 GCA_021299075.1 Novosphingobium sp.
AGTGGTCGCCCTTGTCCTCGCCAAAGGTCTGGAGCGAGACGAGGTCCGAGCCCGAGCCGGGTTCAGAATAGCCCTGGCACCAGCGGATTTCGCCGCGGGCGATCTGGCCGAGGTAGTGGACCTTCTGCTCTTCGGTGCCGAACTTGAGCAGCGCCGGGCCGAGCATCCAGATCCCGAACGAGGAGAGCGGCGGCCGCGCGTTGATGCGGTTCATTTCCTGCCGCCAGATCTTGGCCTGCTCGGGCGACATGCCCGCGCCGCCATAGGCCTTGGGCCAGTCGGGCACGGTATAGCCCTTGGCCGCGCAGCGCTCCATCCAGAGCTTCTGGGCCTCGCTCTTGAACTGGAACTTGCGGCCGCCCCAGCAGATGTCATCATCGCTGCGAGCAGGCTCGCGCATTTCGGCCGGGCAGTTTTCTTCCAGCCAGGCGCGGATTTCGCCCCGGAAGGCATCAAGGTCGGACATGGTGGCAGACTCCTCTCTTAATCGAAAGGTTAAGGCGAGTCGGGCCGCCCGCGCAAGCGCGGATTTCCAAGGATTTCGCTAAGCGTCTGACAAGGCCCGCTTGCCGTAACGTAAACTGCATGGGCGTTGACCGGGGCTTTCTCAGCCCTAAGCTGGCGGCAAAACAGACCATAGGGACCAGAGGATATGCGCTTCGCAGGGAAAGTCGCCGTGATCACCGGCGCGGCATCGGGCATCGGCGAGGAAACGGCGCGGCTGTTCGCCAGTGAGGGTGCCAAGGTCTATGCTGCCGATATGGATCTGGCCGGGGCCGAAGCGCTCGCCGCCGAAGTGCCGGGGATCGTGCCGGTGGCTGTCGATGTCTGCGATGTGGCCCAGATCAAGGCCCTACTCGACAAGGCCGGCAGCGAGAACGACGGCTTCGATATCCTGTTCAACAACGCGGCCGCTGGCGGCGCGCGCGGCGGGATCGAGGAATGCGACGAAGCAGGCTGGGACTGGACCATGAACCTGGTGCTGCGCTCGGTCGCCATGGGCATTCACCACGCCGTGCCGCACATGCAGCACCGCAAAGGCGCCGCGATCATCAACACCAGCTCGATCGCCGCGGTCGGTCCCGGCTATTCGCCGACCGCCTATGCTGTGGCCAAGGCCGGCGTGCTGCATCTGACCAAATGCGCGGCGATGGACCTTGCCAAGTTCGGCATCCGGGTGAACGCGGTCCAGCCTGGCTTCATCAACACCAACATCTTTTCCGCTACCCTGGAAGTGAGCAGTGCGGACAGGGCAACAGTCAATGCGATGATCGCCCAAGGGTTGAGTCAGGCCCAGCCAGTGATGCGCGGCGGCCAGCCGCGCGACATTGCCGAGGCAGTCGCTTTCCTTTCCAGTGATGCCGCCAGCTTCATGACCGGAGCATCGATGATCGTTGATGGCGGGATCACGGTCGGCCCGCGCCATTCCTGGGATTCCGAAGCGCCAGGCATGTTCGATACGATCCGCGCCTTCATCGATAGCCGAGAAGCGGCGAGTAACGCCCAGTGACCCCCGAAGCGGTCAAGCTGCCGCTCCGGATCAAGCTGGGCAACGGCTTCGGCTCGGTCGCCTATGGGGTCAAGGACAACGGTTTCTCGACCCTGCTGTTGCTGTTCTACAGCCAGGTGCTGGGCCTGGAAGCCAGCCTTGTCGGTCTGATCCTGCTGGTTGCACTGCTGCTCGATGCCTTGATCGATCCGCTGGTCGGCTACTGGAGCGACAAGACCCATGGCCGCTGGGGCAAGCGCCATCCCTGGATGTATGCCGCGATCTTGCCGATTGCGCTGGCCTGGATCATGCTGTGGCACCCGCCCGAGGCGGCATCGGACTGGCTCTATGGCTATCTGCTGCTGTTCGCCTTCCTGATGCGCGCGGCCGTATCCTGCTACGAGATTCCGGCGCTGTCGGTCGTCCCGGGCCTGACCACGGACTATGACGAGCGGACTTCGATCACCCGCTGGCGCTTCGTCTTTGCCTGGGCCGGCGGTCTCTTGATGCTGACCCTGGCTTTCGGTGTCTTCCTGGTGCCATCGGAGCGCTATCCGGTCGGCCAGCTCAACCTGGATGGCTACCAGCTTTACGGCTGGACCGGGGCGGCGCTGCTGGTGGTGGCGACCTTCGTTTCGGCAATCACGACCCATCGCCGGATCGCCAGGCTTGATTCGAGCCCGCCGGTCCACCTGCCGCTGGGCGAGACCATCCGCAAGATTCGCAAGACCCTGGCCAACCGGGCCTTCCTGATCCTGCTGGGCAGCACGCTGCTGGCCTATGCCAACAACGGGCTGACCCATTCCGCCGCCACTTACATCATGACCTATTACTGGGAGATGCCCCAGGCCGGGTTCATGGCCTACTCGTTCAGCCTGTTCGCCGGCGTGGTGGGCGCCTTCCTGCTGGTGGGCTTCCTGCAGAACCGGATCGAGAAGAAGACCGGCGCAGTCGTCATGTGGATCGGATCGCTGATCCTGGGGGTGCTGCCCTATATCCTGCGACTGACCGGCGGCTTCCCGGAGAATGGCGATCCGATCCTGATCCCGCTGCTGTTTACGATTGTGACGATCTCGAACGCCCTGGCGGTGGCAGGATCAATGCTGGTCCAATCGATGGCCGCCGACATCATCGAAATGTCGCAGGAGCAGACCGGCGAGCGCTCTGAGGGCCTGTTCTTCTCGGCCTATTTCTTTACCCAGAAATGCGCGACCGGGCTGGGCATCTTCCTGACCGGGCTGATCATCAGCCTGTCGGGCTTCCCCGAAAAGGCCCGGCCGGGCGACGTGGCCGTGACGGTCCTGACCGACCTGTCGATCTATTATCTGGTCGCCGTGATCATCATCGCGGTGATCAACATCGCCATCATCGCCCGCTTCCCGATCACCCGCGAAGACCACGAACGGCGCATCGCGCGGCTCTCCGGCGCGATCGATCCACCTGCCACTTCGCCTTAACCGGCCGATTAAACCCCCTTGGCGCGGCCTTGCGGCTCTGCCAAGGATAGACCCAACAAGACTCGATCAAACGCAAGGAAGGACGCCTCATGGATTTCGAACCCACCGAACGGCAACGCTATTGGCGCGATCGCGTGCGCCAGTTCATCGAGGCCCACGTCCGCCCGCGCAACGACGACTACAAGGCCGAGGACAAGAGCGGCGAGCGCTGGAAGGTCCTGCAGGTCGTTGAAGAGGAAAAGGCCCGCGCCAAGGCGCAGGGGATCTGGAACCTGTTCATGCCCCCGCGCAATTCGGGCCACCACCACGTTGACGAGACCTTCGAATTCGAAGGCCCCGGCCTGACCAACCTTGAATACGCCATGTGCGCCGAGGAAATGGGCCGGCTGGGCTGGTCGAGCGAAGTGTTCAACTGCTCCGCGCCTGACACCGGCAACATGGAAGTGCTGCATCGCTACGGCACGCTGGAGCAGAAGGAAAAGTGGCTGAAGCCGCTGATGAACGGTGAAATCCGTTCGGCCTTCTTGATGACCGAGCCGGCGGTTGCTTCGTCCGACGCGACCAATATTGAGACCTCGATCCGCCGCGAAGGTGACGAATACGTCATCAACGGCCGCAAGTGGTGGTCGTCGGGCCTGGGCGATCCGCGCTGCAAGATCGCGATCGTCATGGGCAAGACCGATTTCGAAGCCAGGCGCCACCAGCAGCAGTCGATGGTGCTGATGGAAATCGACAGCCCCGGCGTCGAAGTGATCCGCCACCTGCCGGTGTTCGGCTATGACGATGCCCCGCATGGCCACATGGAAGTGGTGATGAAGGACGTCCGCATCCCCGCCAGCAACATGCTGCTGGGCGAAGGCCGCGGGTTCGAAATCGCCCAGGGCCGCCTCGGGCCGGGCCGCATCCACCACTGCATGCGCACGATCGGCGTGGCCGAAGAGGCGATTGCCAAGATGGCCAAGCGGCTCCAGTCGCGCGTCGCCTTTGGCAAGACCGTGGCCGAGCATTCGATCTGGGAACAGCGCATTGCCCAAGCCCGGATCGACATCGAGATGACCCGCCTGCTCTGCCTCAAGGCGGCAGACATGATGGACAAGGTCGGCAACAAGGCGGCAGCGCTGGAAATCGCCATGATCAAGGTCCAGGCCCCGAACATGGCGCTGCGGATCATCGACGATGCGATCCAGGCCCACGGCGGCGGCGGCGTTTCGGACGACTTCGGCCTGGCCTCGGCCTGGGCCCACCAGCGCACGCTGCGCCTGGCCGACGGTCCGGACGAAGTCCACGCCCGCGCCATCGCCCGGATCGAATTCGCCCGCCACTCGGCCAATGCCAAGGCCGACGGTGCGTTCAGCTCGGGCGATCTGGGAGTCGCCCGCTAAGTAGCCCTCCCCTCCCGCTTGCGGGAGGGGCCGGGGTGGGCCCATAAATCCCACCCCTGCCAAGATCCACCCCTAGCCCCTCCCGCAAGCGGGAGGGGGACCGGAGAAGCACATGAAAGCCGCAGTCCTCGTCGCCCCTAACCAGCCGCTCGAGATCGAGGATCTGGTGATCAGCAAGCCGGGTCCGCACGAAGTGCTGATCCGCACCGCCGCCTGCGGCCTGTGCCATTCCGACCTGCACTTCATCGAAGGCACCTATCCCCACGCCCTGCCCGCCGTGCCGGGTCATGAGGCTGCCGGGATCGTCGAGGCGGTCGGCAGCGAGGTCCGCACGGTCAAGGTCGGCGATGCGGTCGTGACCTGCCTCTCGGCCTTCTGCGGCCACTGCGAATTCTGCGTCACGGGCCGCATGGCACTGTGCCTGGGTGCCGACACCCGCCGCGCGCCCGGCAGCGAATCGCGCCTGTCGCGCGGTGACGGCAGCCCGGTCGCGCAGATGCTCAACCTTTCGGCCTTTGCCGAAATGATGCTGATCCATGAGCACGCCTGCACCCGGATCGATCCGGAAATGCCGCTCGACCGTGCTTCGGTGATCGGCTGCGCGGTAACCACCGGGGCCGGCACGATCTTCAACGCCTGCAAGGTGACGCCGGGTGAGACCGTGGCTGTGGTCGGCTGCGGCGGCGTAGGCCTGGCGGCGATCAACGCCGCCAAGATTGCCGGCGCGGGCAAGATCATCGCCGCCGATCCGATGCCGGAAAAGCGCGAGCTGGCGATGAAACTGGGGGCGACTCACACGGTCGATGCCTTGGCGGACGATGCCGCCGCCCAGATCGTCGAGATCACGAAGGGCGGGGTAGACCACGCGGTCGAGGCCGTCGGTCGCCCGGCCTCGGGCGAACTCGCGGTCAAGTCGCTGCGCCGTGGCGGCACTGCCACCATCCTGGGCATGATGCCGCTGAACCATTCGGTCGGACTGTCGGCCATGGATCTGCTTTCGGGCAAGAAGCTGCAGGGCGCGATCATGGGGATGAACCACTTCCCGGTCGATATGCCGCGCCTGGTTGATTTCTACATGCGCGGCCTGCTCGATCTCGACACGATCATTGCCGAGCGGATCCCGCTGTCGCAGATCAATGAGGGCTTCGAGAAGATGAAGGGCGGCCACTCCGCCCGCTCGGTAATCGTGTTCGACCAGTAAGGACCAGGGCATGAGCGAACCAGCGATCAACGCGGACGAGGCCTTTGTCGGCACGGTCGAACCGGAAGGTGCCGACCGGCTCGACGAAGCCAAGCTGACCGAGTGGATGCAGGCCAATGTGGCGGGCTTTCAGGGTCCGCTGCATCTGACCAAGTTCAAGGGCGGGCAATCGAACCCGACCTACAAGATCGAAGCGGCGAGCGGCAATTACGTGCTGCGCCGCAAGCCGTTCGGCCCGCTGCTGCCGAGCGCCCATGCCGTGGACCGCGAATACAAGGTCCAGAACGCGCTCAACAAGGCGGGTTTCCCGGCAGCGCGCCAGTTCGGCCTGTGCACTGACGAGAACTTTGTCGGCTCATGGTTCTACATCATGGACATGGTCGACGGGAAAACGATCTGGGACGGGGCCATGCCGGGCGCCGAACCTGCCTATCGCCGCGACACCTATTTCGCGATGATCGATACCTTGGCGGCACTCCACACCGTCGATGTCGAGGCCGTTGGCCTGTCGGACTTCGGCAAGCCGGGCAACTACTTCGGCCGCCAGGTCGATCGCTGGAACAAGCAGTACAAGCTCTCCGAAACCGAGCACATGCCCGACATGGAGCGGCTGATCGAATGGCTGCCGCAGACCCTGCCCGAGCAGACCCGCACCAGTGTGGTCCATGGTGACTACCGGATCGACAACATGATCTGGGCCAAGGATCGTCCGGAAGTGCTGGCGGTGCTCGACTGGGAACTGTCGACCCTGGGCGACCCGTTGGGCGACTTCTCCTACGTCTGCATGGCCTGGGTGACGGAGAATGCTGGCCGCTCTGGCGTGTCGAACCTCGATCGCCAGGCGCTGGGCATTCCTGAGCTGGACGAAGTCGTTGCGCGCTATTGCGAGAAGACTGGTCGTGACAGCCTGCCGGACATGAACTGGCTGTTCGCCTACAACTTCTTCCGCCTGGCTGGCATTCTCCAGGGGATCAAGAAGCGGGTGATCGACGGCACGGCCAGTTCGGCCCATGCCAAGGCCCAGTCGGACCGCGTCCAGCCGCTGGTCGACCGCGCGACAGAATTCGCCAAGCTGGCGGGGATGTAGCCTAGCCCTTCACCGCTCCGGCCGCAGCCAGGGCGGTGAACTCGGCCTCGTCGAGCCCCAGCCATTCGGCCAGCAATTCGCGGCTGTGTTCGCCCACGCGCGGCGGGCGGCGATCGAACTGCGCTGGCGTGCGCGAGAGCTTGCCCGGATAGGCGACCGAGGGAATTTCCACCCCATCCTCGCGGACGAAATGGTGCAGCGTCCCGCGTGCGGCGACGAAGGGGTCGTTGAAGACGTCCTCCAGCGTGTTGACCGGACCAACCGGCACGCCGGCGGCTTCGAGCCGCGCGATCAGCGCGTCGCGGGTATGGTCCTTGACCAGGTCCGCCACGATCGCCTCGATTTCATTCCGGTTGGCCAGGCGGTCCCGCGCCAGGGCAAAACGCGGGTCGGTACCGAGTTCGGGCACGCCCATCTCGGTGCAGAAGGCCCGGAACTGGAGATCATTGCCCACGGCGATGATCAGCACGCCATCGGCCACGTCAAACGTCGTGTAGGGCACCACGGTCGGGTGGCGGTTACCGAGCCGCCCCGGCACCACGCCGCTGACCAGATAGCTGGAGCCCTGGTTCGCCATCATCGCGATCTGCGTATCGAGCAGCGAGATATCGATCTGCTGCCCCTCGCCGGTCCGCTCGGCATGGCGCAGCGCGGCGAGGATCGAGATCGCGGCGAAGTTGCCGGTCGAAAGATCCGCCATGGCCACCCCGGCGCGCAGCGGGCCGCCGTCCGCCTCGCCCGTCACCGGCATGAACCCGCCCATGCCCTGGGCCACGAAGTCATAACCGCCGCGCTGGGGGGCCGGTCTGGCCGAACCCGGTGATCGAGCAATAGACAATTCGCGGGTTGATAGCGGCAATGCTGGCATAGTCGAGCCCGTACTTGGCCAGGCCGCCGACCTTGAAGTTCTCCACCAGGATATCCGCCTCGGCCGCCAGCCGCCGGATCAGCGCAGAGCCTTCGGGCGTTGCCATGTCGATCGCGGCGGAACGCTTGTTGCGGTTGGTGCAGAGGTAATAGGCGCTTTCCCTCGGGTCATCGCTCCCGTCGGGCAGCTTGAGGAACGGCGGGCCCCAGGCGCGGGTATCGTCGCCCCGCCCGGGATGCTCGACCTTGAGCACTTCGGCGCCAAGGTCGGCCAGGATCTGGGTGCACCACGGGCCAGCCAGGACGCGCGACAGGTCGAGCACCTTGACGCCCTCAAGCGCGCGCGGAGTTTTCGAAGCAGGTTCGGTCATGGCCCAGCCATGCCGGGACTGGCCCACGCTGTCTAGAACTGGCGATTCCAGCTGACTGCCACGCCGCGGTCGTCGGGCAGGGTGGCATAGTGCCCCGGGTCCTTGCGGTAATAGACACTGGCCAGCGCCGAGCCGCCCCACAGCCCACCGCGCCAGATCAGCTCGACATTCTGCTCGCGCCCCTTGGGCGTGAGCGAGAGCAGCCGCTGGCCATAAACCGGGCTAAGCGTGGCATAGGAATAGTCGACCGGTAGGTTGAGCGAGAGCCCCCCGCTTTCGACCCGCAGCGGCTGCGAAATACGCAGCGCCAGACTGTCATCGGCGGCGAAGATCCCGATCCGCTGGGCATCGAATGCCCAGGCCGAGCTGGTCAGGCGCGAACCCGTGGTCACGAGCCCACTGACCTGCGGGCGGGTAAAGCCGCTGCGCCAGGCCGCGCCCAGCCGCCAGCCAGGGCTAAGCTGCCAGCCGGCGCTGGCATCGAGGAACAGACTGTTCGCCCCGCCTGCACCGAACAGCTTGTGGAAGCGGGCGCCCAGCACCGAATCCGGCTCGATCAGCCAGGATGCGCCAAGCGCAGCGTCGAGGTCGCCAAAACGGCGATCAAACGCAAGCCCGATCCGCGCCGCGGGCACGCCCGGCAGCCGATCCGACGCCGATTCCGCCAGATTGACCCGCGCGCCCGCCTGGGCCGTGCCGCGTTCGGCGCTGACGGTCAGGCCCCAGGCGCCAAGGCTTTCGCGAACCGCCAGCGCAGTCTGGCTGTTCGCGCCAAAGCCAAGATCGTCAAGCGGCGAGCGCGCGATCAGGAAGGCTGGCTGGTCGCGGCCCTGGAGCTGGGCGACCAGTCCATCGGCGCCCTGTTCAAAGGCAAAGCCGACCCGCCGGCCAGGTGCCAGCTGCATGACCGCCCGCGCGGCAAGCACCCGCGCCTTTTCGGCCTGTTCGCGTGACAGCCGCAGCTGGCCGGTCCACGGCAGCTTGGCTACGCGCCCGGTGGCATCGACCGAGAAAGCCAGTGCAATCTTGCCGCCGCTGAGCGAGAGGTTGCGAGTGTTCGATTCCAGCGCCGGCCCCAGGCGGGGCCGGACCTGCGCGCCGCGCAGGCCAACGGCCAGGTTGAAGCCATAGGCGCGCTGGTAGCTATCGAGCACCACGGTCTCGAGCCAGCTGCCGCTTGGCCCCGCATCGCCCATCGCCGACGAAGTTACCCCCGTCGTATCGTCAGCTGGCACGGCGATCACCGAACCGGCCAGGCTGGTGGTACCTTGCGGCGCGAAGGCGGCATTGAGATCAAGAATGCCGCGCCCGAAAGTGGTGTCGGTCCCGGTCGTCCCGGCATCGCGCGCGGTGCGCAGCAGTAGATCGACGACCTGGGTGGCAGTCAGGTTGGGAAAGGCCTGGAACAGCAAAGCCGCCGCCCCGGCAATTTGCGGCGCGGCAAAGCTGGTGCCGGAGAAGACGTACTGCAGCCGCTGTCCGGTTGCGTCGGTCGTGATTTTCAGCACGCCGTTCTCATAGACGCAGCAGACTCGCTGTCCGCGCGCAGAAAGAAACCAATTGGCTTCTGCCCCTGCCTTGTTTGAAAAGTTCGAGAAAGCATTGGCGCTATCGACCGAGCCGGCGATGATGACGTTACCCGCGCCGGCCTGACGCAACCCGGTCGCGAAGGGATCAGGATTGTTGGGATCGACTCCAGCCTCGGTCGAATCCCCGTCATTGCCCGCCGCTACGATCACGACCGCACCGGCACTGGTGGCGCGAGCAAGGGCAGCGCGCAAGCCGGTGCTGGGCGATGAGCCGCCGAGCGACAGGTTGATCACTTTTGCGCCCGCCGCAATTGCCCGATCCACGCCCAAGGCGATCGCGGAATCCGCCAGCTTGCATCCGTCCTTGGGATCGTTGGGATCATTTTTGGCGCAGGTCCCGGCCGTATCGGCGCGGAACATGGCAATCGTGGCATTATAGGCCATGCCAACCACTCCAAGATTATCGCGCGCCGCCGCGGCCACCAGCGCGACATTGGTGCCGTGATCGCTGTCGGCATTGTCGAGCCCGCGACTGCCGGCCACGTCGGCTGAAACCGCAGCCAGGCGCCCGGCGAATTCCGGGCTGTCGCTGTCAATACCGGTATCGATGATCCCGATGGTCACCCCGGCCCCACTGTAGCCGGCCGCCCACGGCGTCAGGGCACCATGTTGCACCGGCCCGCTCGAGCGGTTGTACTCGCTGGTCACGAAGCTGGCGCTGGGCGTCGGGGTGGGGCCTGGCGTCGGGGTGGCGGTGGGGGTCGGACTGGGCGCCGGCGTAGGTGTGGGGGTAGGCGCCGGAGTGCTGCCAACCGATCCGCCGCCGCCGCCGCAAGCCGCCACCAGGGTAAACGACCCAAGCGCAGCCAGCAGATGCCAGCGGGCACGAACGAAGGAAGAGTATTGCATGCGACCTCGCACTCCAGTGATTGCCTCATCTGCCAATGTCATGGTTAACGCAATCTTTCTTAGGCCCCTAAACAGCCCGATGCTTGCCGCACAGGAGCAGCGCGGCTAGGCGCTGTGCCAAGACGCCAGTGCCCCGGGAGCCGAGCCATGACTGCAGACCTAGCCAATGCCATCGAAGCCGCCTGGGAGCGACGCGATACGGTCACGCCGGCCAGCAGCGATGTGCGGGAAGTGGTCGATGCCGCGCTTGAACTGCTCGACAATGGCCGGGCCCGCGTGGCCGAGCCTGACGGACAGGGCGGCTGGCAGGTCAACCAGTGGCTCAAGAAGGCCGTGCTGCTGAGCTTCCGGCTGAACGACAACGAAGTGGTGCCGAATGGCGCCGCCGGCGCCCCTGCGTTCGACAAGGTACCATCGAAGTTCGCCGGTTGGGGCGAGAACCGTTTCCGCGAAGCGGGCTTTCGAATCGTGCCCGGCGCGGTCGTCCGGCGCGGTTCGCACATCGGCAAGGGCGTGGTGGTGATGCCCAGCTTCGTCAACATCGGCGCCCATGTCGGCGATGGCACTATGGTCGATACCTGGGCAACGGTGGGCTCCTGCGCCCAGATTGGCAAGAACGTGCACTTGTCCGGCGGGGTCGGGATCGGCGGCGTGCTTGAGCCGCTGCAGGCCGGCCCGGTAGTGATCGAGGACAACTGCTTCATCGGTGCCCGCAGCGAAGTGGTCGAAGGCGTGCGCGTCTGCGAGGGCGCGGTCCTCTCGATGGGCGTCTTCATCGGCGCCTCGACCAAGATTATCGACCGCGCGACGGGCGAGGTCCATATTGGCCGCGTCCCGCCTTATGCCGTGGTCGTGCCCGGCTCGATGCCCGGCAAGCCGCTGCCCGATGGCACGCCGGGTCCGTCACTCTACTGCGCGGTCATCGTCAAGACGGTTGACGCCCAGACTCGCGCGAAGACCGCGATCAACGAACTGCTGCGCGACTGATCCGATGACCGCGCTGGACCAGAACCTGCTCATCCAGTTCGCGGTCTCATCGGTGATGGTGGTGTTCTGCGTGGTGATCCACGGCTTGGGGCTGTTCGGCCTCAACCGCGCCATGCGCACTGAAACCTCGATCGAGCGGCTCAAGCGGATCGATCCGCTCTCCCCGCGCGGTACGGCCTTCACCCTCGGGGTGGTGATTGCCATGCTGGCGCTCCACGGGATCGAGATCTGGCTCTTCGCGCTGGCTTACATGGCGCTGGGCGCGATCCCCCAGCTTGAGCCGGCGCTCTATTTCTCGACCATCAGCTATTCGACCGTCGGCTACAGCGATGTCCACATCTCGCCCGAATGGCGGCTGCTCGGCGCCTTTGAATCGGTCCTGGGGATTTTCCTGCTCGGCTGGTCAACCGCCTTCTTCTTCCGCATGACCGGCCGGATCGACCCGCACTAGCTTTCTGCCCACCTGCCGTGGTGGCAACACCGGCCCGCTCCCCCGGCCCAGCCACCCATTGATGGTACCCTCGGGGTGGTTGGGCCGGGGGAGCGGGCCGGTGTTGCTGTCAGAACCCGACGGGATTCTCGATCGGCGCTGCACCCTTGCGGCTGGCAGCATAAGCCTCGGCCGCCCGCATCACCCGCATCATGTTGCGGCTGGCCAGGCCTTCCAGCTCGGCTTGGGTCCAGCCCCGGCGGGCGAGTTCGACAAACAGGGCAGGGTAGGTGCTGACATCGCCAAGCCCGTCTACCGCCACTTCGATCCCGTCAAAATCGGCACCAAGCCCGACATGTGCCGCGCCAGCACGGCGTTTGATGTGATCAAGATGGTCGGCCACGTCAGAAATGGCTCCGGCGGGGGCCGGGTTGGCCTTGACCCAGGCCTCAAATCCCGCCTCGCTGGCCTTTGGATTGCCAAGGTTGAGCGCCTCCAGCCGGGCCTTTTCGGCTGCCCGTGCGCCAATCCATTGGCGGCGTGCCTCGCTAACGAAGGGCGGGTAGAAGTTGACCATCACGATGCCGCCATTGGCCTTGAGCCGGTCCAGCACGCTGTCCGGCACGTTGCGGGCATGGCCGTTGACCGCCGTCGCATTGGAATGGCTGAAGATCACCGGCGCCTGGGATGTCTCCAGCGCATCAAGCATGGTCGCCTCGCTGACATGGCTGAGATCGACCAGCATCCCCAGGCGGTTCATTTCGCGCACCACATCGCGGCCAAGGTCGGTCAGCCCGCCGTGGACCGGAGTGTCAGTCCCGGCGTCAGCCCAGGCATTGTTCTTCGTATGGGTCAGCGTCATGTAGCGCACGCCAAGCGCGTGCATCTGTCGCAGCACCGAGAGCGATGTGCCGATCGAGTGGCCTCCCTCGATCCCCAGAAGCGATGCGATCCGCCCTTCCTTCATGGCCCGCGCCGCGCAGTCAGCCGTTTCGCAATAGGCCAGATCAGCCGGGTGGCGGGCGATCACCCGCTTCATCACGTCAATCTGCTCGAGCGTGGCCTGGACCGCCTGCGGCTCGCTCAACGCCGCCGAGACATAGACCGACCAGAACTGGGCCCCGACCTTGCCGGCGCGGAGCCGGGCAATGTCGGTCTGGAATGGCGGAGTCTTGCCGGCCGGATCGCGTTCGGCCCGAGTGTCGCGGAAATCAAAAGTACCCAGCACGTTGCGGCGCATGTCGCGCAGCTTGTCGGGAACGTCGTTGTGGCCGTCCCACACCAGTGCCGCCTTGAGCGCGGCGGCGGCGACGGCTTCGGGGGCGGCGCTCTGGGCGCTCGCCGGGGCAGTCACGGCCAGAGCAGCGACGGCAAGGAGTGACAAGGACGGTCTGAACAGCATGGCAAGTCGGCTCCCGCAACAGGTAGGGCAAGGCAGACCATTCATGCCGTCAAGTCAAGCTCTCCAGCGGCCGCGCTACTTCGCTGCCGGTCGGCAGTTCTGTAACCAGACCACTTCCTTGGTGTTCGAGAATTCGTAAAAGGTGCCGGTCAGCTTGACCTGCTTCTTGGGCTTGAGCTGGGCAGTGAAGACCGAGGTGCCGGGCGCCATCAGGCAACTGACGGCCCAAAGCGATTGCGCCATACCGGGCAGCCGGATCACCATCTCGTGCGGCTGCATGATCTTGTAGGCAACGCGGGTCTGGTTACCGTCCGGCGCAATATAGTCGACCTCACCCGAAAGCGTGAACTGCTTGTTCTTGTAGCGCTGGGCGATGTTGGCGACGCTACGCTCGGCGTCCTTCGATATCTGCGAGGAAAAGGCCTGGGCGGTCATCGCGATAGGGGCCGCCTGCTGGGTTTCGGCACGGGCACCGCTGGCTGCCGCCAGGCGCCCGGCCTTGCCGCCCTTGACCTGGTTGAGTACGCCGCACATTTCCGCCATGCCCAGTTCGGCCTTGGTGCTCTGCCCGGCACGCAGCTTGGCTTCCATCACGACTGTCCCGGTACCACCGCCGCTGGTGGCATTGATTTCGATCGGAAAGGCGCGCGTATTCTGCGTGACGCTCTGCTCGATCAGCAACTGCCCGGCCGCCGGCTCGGCCGCAATGATGTCATAGCCGCGCGAGGCCACAATCCCGCGGATCTGGTTGATCGCCACGTCAGGCGGAAGATCGGCCACACTGACCGTCGCGGTAAAGCGCATGGCCGCTGCCCTATACCTGCGCGAGATGGCGAGGTTGGTTGCTGATCTCGATTAGGACGTTGAGATCGTCGCCTCCCGCTTTGCGGTGCGAAGTAATGATCTCAGCACTTGGCCCTTTGATCTGGAGGGCCGAACAACCACCTCCAGTAGCTCCGAGGGCGATTTAGCCATTAGGCATTCTTCTGCATGCCTAAAACCGTCCGTCCAAACCGGCTCTTTGCGATCGAACGTCTCAATCGACTCTGCCTCAAGCGTCTTGATCACGGACTCGTGCACCCGGCGCGCGGCCCATTCGTAGCTCTGCAAGCGTGATTTGGAGAATGCCTTCGCCGCGATAATAGCCCAATCCGCTTCCGGCGCAACTCTCAGCAGGGCGAGCAATTCCGCTGCTGCCAGGCGGTCGATCTCCCAAACGCTCCCGTCTCCCATGATTGCCTCTTTTCGACTCCACAGGCGCGACCCTTTGTGGCGAAGCTATATCGATTTGGGCTGAGTTGCATTGCAGTCGCTGGCCTTATTCCCAGCTTTGACCATAGGCCTGCTTTGCCAAGCCCGGACCCGCTCAGGGACGGAGTGCCAATCTCCGGCAGTGAGGGGCAAGCGGCGGTGCAGGATGCGCGGCGGGACTAATCCCGGCGCACCTTAGGGCAATCTGAACGCCCGCAAACATATGGGGCCTATTCGCAAGAGGCAATCGAAGCGGGCCGCTTGCTGAAAGTCATGTATCTGCATTTTGGAATGACCGACCGATCATAACTAGTTAATCTGGCTGCGATCTTAGTTAAGTGAGGTGAATTGGATGCTGACCTTCCTGATGGTCTGGGGCATTGCCAGCCTTGTCGCCTTGTTTGCTGACCACAGCGTTGAAGCGCGCCTTTCCGCCAACGGCCAGAAAACCGCAGGCAAATTGTGGTCTGTCCTGTTCTATGTTCTTTGGACAGGGTCGGTCTTTTTTATCCTTTCTCTGGGAACGATCGCTTTCCTGAAAAGATATTTTCCAGACCAGTCAATTTACCTCCTCTCAGGGAGCCCGATTACCGCCTACCCAATTGTGTTCTGGGGAGTGGTGTGCGGCTGGTGCCTTACTGGCATTCCTGCCGCTTTGCTGGACCGGAACGTAGAGCGATACTCGCCCGAAAAGCAATTGGACCAGCTTTTCGCATTTCCAGGTTGGGTGTTCCGCAAAGCCCTTTGGATTTTGGCTTGGGCCATTGGCGTCGCACTCATCGTTCTTGTTGGAATGTGGGCTGGGGAGTCGGTCGAGAAAATGGCTCCGAGCACTGCCATAATATTCGGGGCGGTCATTATTGCTTGGGCGATCACGGCACAGCGCAAGTAGCACGAGGACGCAGACTGCGCCCTAAGGGCCATTTCGATGCAGAAAACACCCTGCGTTTTCCGTACTCATTCCGTACAGACCGGAGCGTGGCGCGCTAAGTGGTTGAAAATGTGGCGCACCCGACAGGATTCGAACCTGTGACCTCTGCCTTCGGAGGGCAGCGCTCTATCCAGCTGAGCTACGGGTGCCGAAGCAGGGCGAGCGGTTAGCAGCACGGCGGCGCTTGCGCCAGCGCATTTTCGGGCGGCGCGGCCAGCCTTGGCGAATTAGCGATTTGGCAAGGGCATTTGGCTAAGGCTGGCTGTCATGAACGCACAGCCGCCCTCTTTCACCACGCCAGGCTCTCCCCCGACGGGAATGCTGCCCGGATCGGGCCTGGCCGAATTCGGCCAGGCTTCGGCCAGCGCGATGAGCATGAAGTGGGCGGCGCTGCACGATGCGGCCGGGGTTGTGGCCACACTGGCCGGCCTGGCTACCGAGCCGATGAAGTCCGAAGTTCGCAATTTCCCCGCGATCATGCGCGATGTCGGCGGGTGGCGTCGCAACCTGGCCGAACAGGGCATTGCCGATCTGGCCGCGATCATGGAGCCGGGGATTGCCGCACTGGTGGCGGTCCAGGCCCGCGGCGTGAGCCCGGCTTCCGCTGCCCTTGCGCTGTGGCAGGAATTCCTGGCCGCGCGGAACGGGCTGCTGGCGCTGGTGCCGCCGCCCGAAGAGACCCCGCCACCGCGCCGCTTGACCTGAGCGCTTGCGCGGTTCCCGGTCTGTTCCTATGCTCCGGACATGACCGGAGCCGCAATTCCCGCAACTGCTGACGCTGAACTGAAAGCCGCCCAGGCTGTTGCCCGCGGCATTTGCCGGCTGTTCGCCCGCAATGACATCTGGTGCCTGGCGGAAATGCCGCTGCGCTCCAACCGCCGTGCCGACCTGATGGGGATCGATGCCAAGGGGCACCTGGTCATCGTCGAGATCAAGGTCAGCAAGGCCGATCTGCTGGGCGATGCCAAGTGGCCCGATTACCTCGATCATTGTGACCGGTTCTACTGGGGCCTCGCCGCGCACCTCGACCGCGCCTGCATGGAAACCGAAGCGTTTCGGCCCGATCGCTGCGGGCTGATCGTAGCCGATGGCTATGATGCCGAGATCCTCCGCCCCGCCCCCACAGTCCCGCTTAACGCCGCGCGCCGCAAGGCCGAGGTGGAGCGGTTGGCCCGCGCCGCGCTGCGCCGCCAGCAGGGCTTTATCGATCCTGGCCTGGCCGCCTGGAGCTAGACCCTGTCCTTCAGCTGGCGGAGGATTGCGTGCTTGTCCTGCGGGCGCAGCATCGGCCAGTCGGCGATCTCGTTCAGCGTGCGCTTGCAGCCCAGGCACCAGCCGGTCGCCTGGTCGATCCGGCAGGTCCCGTCACAGGGCGAATCCGGCCCGCGAGGAGGCGGCCGCAGGCTCAGCGCTTGATCGCCGGTTCGCGCGACAGGCGCGTCATCAGCAGGGCCGCGCGCTTGGCCTGGCGCCACAGGCTGGGAATATCGACCGTTTCGTCCGCTGTGTGATCGCCACTGCTCGCCGGGCCAAGGCCGGCCAGGCTGTCAACATCGACCGCCACGAAGCTGACATCGCCCGCCCCGCGCTTGAGCGGATCGAGCACGGGCATTTCCGGCAGGCCAAGCGTGACGTTGACGCGGTTAAGCTTGGCCAGCAGCGCGCGGTTGCCCTCGGTCGGGGCCATCGGCGGATACTTGTCCTCGAATTCCAGCGTGGCGGTGCCGCCGTTGAACGGCCGGGCGACGATCGCGCGCATCTTCGCTTCGGCGCGGGCGATCGATTCTGGGCTGAGCGCGCGCAGATCGCCCATGGCCACGGCCTGGCCGGGGATGATGTTGCTCTTGCCAGTGGCCTCGGCATTGGCGCCGCTGGGCGCAATCGCCGCACTGGCCCCGCCGGCCACCATGCCGACATTGAAGGTCAGGTTCGGTTCGGGCAGCTCCTGGCGGAAGGCGGTGAGGATCGCGGCGAGCGGATAGATCGCCCCCTCGCCGGCCGCGGCCGAGAAGATCCCGCTGGAATGGGC
>JAJTFU010000052.1 GCA_021299075.1 Novosphingobium sp.
CAACCTTGGCAAATGGGGCCGCAAGCTGGCGGCGCGGTTTAACCGCAACCGGATCGCGGGGACCTGATGCAGCTGGAATTCTTCCCCTCGCCCTCGCTGACGCGGTACCTGGCAAAGCTGTTCATTGTCCGCATCCTGGCGGTGCTGGTGATGCTGGTGCTGGTGCTGCAAACGCTCGACCTCTTGTCCGAAAGCGGCAAGATCCTGGGCGTGCCCGGCAATGGCGAAGCACAGCTGTGGCAGTACGTGTCCTTGCGCGTCCCGCAGCTGATCGCGCGGTTTCTGCCCTATTCGGTGCTGCTGGCGACGATCATCACGCTGGCCACGCTCAACCAGAACAGCGAAGTCGTGGCGATGAAGGCTGCGGGCCTGTCCGCCCACCAGGTCCTGGCGCCGCTGCTGCTGACCGCGGCGGCGATCTCGATAATCAGTTTTGCCTTCAACGAACGGGTGGTGACCCGCTCAACCGCGACCCTCAAGGCCTGGACGGCGGTGGAGTTCCGGCAGATCCCGCCCGATGCCAAGGTGCGCAGCAATGTCTACCTGCCGGACGGGCCGCATATTCTGGCCGCCGGCCAGGTCAGCGGCAGCGGCAAGCTGACCCGGCTGGACAATGTCACCTGGTACCGCCGCGATGGCACCGGCATGATCCTGGAACAGATCCGCGCACCCCAGGCCACCTATGCCAATCCCGGCTGGCGGCTGGATCAGCCGGTCAGCTTTGACGTGGCCGGCACGCGCCGGGTCGAGCTCAAGCCGACGGTCCTGGCCCAGGGCATCACGCCTGCACAGGTTGCGATCAGCAAGGTCGATCCCGACGCCCAGAACTTCATCGAGCTCTACCATTCGATCCAGGCGCTCAAGGCCCAGGGCCGCCGCACCAGCGAGCTGGAGGGCAAGTGGTGGCACAAGTTCTCCGGGCCGCTCGCCGCGCTGCTGATGCCGCTGCTGGGCGCCATCGCCGCCTTCGGCCTGGCCCGTTCGGGCCAGCTGCTGATCCGCGCGATCATCGGCATGGCGCTGGGTTTTGCCTATTTCGTGATCGACAATGCCGCGCTCGCCATGGGTAACTTCGGTGGCTATCCGCCGCTGATCGCGGCCTGGGCCCCGTTCCTGCTGTTCGCGCTGGTCGGTGAGACCGTGCTGGTCCGGACCGAGGAATAGCGCCTCAGCGCCGGGTCATCGTGCTCTTGGCCAGATGGCCAACCAGCGGCAGTAGTCCCGGATAGTTCGCCTTGGCATAGGTCGATCCCGCGCCCAGCTGCGCGGCCAGGCGGCGGTGTGCCTCGGGCAGCGAATGGTACGGCAGGCTGGGCAGGAGGTGGTGCAGCGCGTGATAGCGCAGCCCGACCGGAGCCCAGAGCTCGGCCAGCAGTCCCGGCGGCGGGACATTGACCGAATCGAGGTACTGCGCAGTCACCGTCATCGGCTCACCCTCGTTCTGCCAGAGGTGCGCCACCAGCGTGCGGACCTGATTGAGCACGGCCGTGCCCGAGATCACCGCCAGGCCGATCGCCAGCGGACGCCAGTCCTGGGTGGCGGCGTACCAGACAAGAAACATCGCCCAGACCGAGGCGCCCAGCTCTTGCCAGAAGACTTGGGCAGCAAATTCGCCCTCGGCCGGACGGCGGCGGAATTCGGGATTAATCGAAAGCGCCGAGGCGCGCTCCCACACCAGCCGGCGCAGCGGCGGGATGATCACGCCGAGCGGCACCAGGACTGCCGAGCGGATCAGCAGACCGATCGGCAGCAGCAGGGCGACCAGAATGAACATCGGCAGCGACCACGGCTTCATCAGCGCCAGCGGCAGGTATTCCGGATCCTCGACCGTGCCATAGCGCGTGCGGGCGTGATGCAGCGTATGGACATTCTCATACATCAATGAGGGCATCATCATCGGCACGCCGACCAGCGCATTCCAGCCCAGGCGGAAGCCGGGCAGGGCATCGCGGTGTATGTGGGTCAGCTCGTGAATGAACAGCAGCGCCCGGTAGAAGGCGAGCGCCGAGACCACCCCGGCCAGAACGGCCTGCCAGGTGACATCCAGCAGGATCGCGCCGGCCAGGCCGGCATAGCCGATCGCGGCTGAAATCAGCATGTCGGGCCAGTAGATGCTGCCCTTGGCGACCGAGATATCGCGCGTCTGCTCCACCGCAGCGCGCAGCATGGCCATGTCGTCGGCAATTCCGACGCCTCTGGCCTTGCCCTTGGCGGTATCGGTGATGGCTTCGTAGGCAGTCATGCTGGTTATCCGTAATTCACTTGTCCGTGCCGCGCCATGCTTGGCTAACGGTGCCGTGCGAGGCATAGGTGGGGCCACATGCGATAAAACAAAGGCAAGATCGTGGCCCAAGCGGAAATTGTGATCACAGAAGTCAGCGAAAAGGCCGGGCGCGAGGCCTTTGTCGATGTGCAGTACCGCCTCAATGCCGATGATCCCAATTTCGTGCCGCAGCTCCGCTCCGAAGAGATTGAGCGCTATACCCCCGGCGGCAATCCCTATTTCGAGCATGCGCGGTGCCAGCTGTTCCTCGCCCAGCGTGGCGGCCAGGTCGTCGGGCGGATCGCCGCCCATATTGACGAACTGGCGCTCGCCCAGCCGCCGGAACAGGGCATGGGCCCCGAGACAGGGATGTGGGGCGCGCTCCAGGCTGAAGATGGCGCGGTGGCCGCTGCACTGATCGCCCGCGCAGAACAATGGCTGCGCGGCCAGGGCATGACCCGCGTGCTTGCGCCAATGACCCTTTCGGTCTGGGAAGAGCCGGGCCTGCTGGTCAAGGGTTTCGACCATCCGCCGATGATCATGATGGGCCACAATTCGCCCGAACAGCGCGGCTGGATCGAAGGGGCCGGCTATGCTGCGGCCAAGACGCTGGCGACCTATGACCTGGAAATCGCCAAGCCCTTCCCGCCGCTGATCCAGCGGATCGTCCAGTCGGGCGAGAAGAACGCACGGATCCGCATCCGTGACGTCAACCTCAAGAACTTCGACCGCGAGGTGGAGATCATCTGCACGATCCTCAACGATGCCTGGTCGGACAATTGGGGCTTCGTCCCCTTCACTCCCACCGAGATCGCCTATACCGCCAAGAAGATGAAGCCGCTGGTCAAGCCCGACCTGGTGCGGATCGCCGAATACGATGGCGAGCCCGTCGCCTTCATGATCACCCTGCCCGATGCCAACCAGATCCAGCTCAAGGCAGTGCGCCGCAATGGCAAGCCGTCACTGCTAGGCTGGATCAAGCTGGGGCTATGGATGCTGCGGACCAAGCCGGCCGATATGCGCGTACCGCTGATGGGCGTGGTCAAGCGGCTGCAATCGACCCGCATGGCCAGCCAGCTGGCCTTCATGATGATCGAGACGATCCGCCACGCCGCCGCCACCCGCTACGGCGGTAAGCGCGGCGAGATCGGCTGGGTGCTGGACGACAACCAGGGCATGAACGCGATCGCCGAGGCGATTGACGCCAAGGTCAACAAGGAATACCTGGTTTACGCGAAGGGGCTTTAGGCCTCCGCCTCGCCCCGCTTGTCGACCGCCGTCGTTACTGCAACGTCAGCGGTGACATTGCCCAGGGTGCGCATGATATCGGGCAGCATCTCCACGGCGACCAGCAGGGCCAGCGGCTCGATCGGCACGCCCATGGCCATGGCGATCGGGCCGACCGAGACCACGAAGCTGAGCGTGCCAGGCAGCGAGACCGAGCTCAATGAAACCAGGAAGGCCACCAGCACCCCGGCCCCCAGCGCCCAGGGCGATAGCGGCGTACCGGTAAGGTAGGCGGCATAGATCGCCACCCCCATGTTCATCGCCGGGCTGGTCCCGCGAAAGATCGCCACGGCCAGCGGCAGGACGAAATCGGCAGTCGCCTCACGCACCCCCAGTTTGCGCGAGGCGGCCAGCATGGCCGGCAGGCTGGCGAGCGAGGACTGCGTCGAGATGGCCACGGCATAGACCGGCAGCATCGCCTTGGCGAAGCCGCCCAGCGGGCGGCGACCGATCACAAGGGCGATGGCCACCGAAGCCAGCAGTACGACCAGCCCGGCCGCGCTGACGATCACGATATAGTGCGCCAGCCCGCCGATCGCGTCGGCTCCGGTCTTGGCCCCCAGCGAGATCGCGAGGCCCAGCACGCCGATCGGGGCCAGCATCAGCACCCAGCCGACAATCACCATCATCGCCATCGCCAGCCCTTCAAAGAAGGTCAGCAGCGAGCGGCGCGGCGCTTCGGCGATGCGAGTGCAGGCCAGCGCAAACAGCGCGGCGAAGATCACCACTGGCAGCATCGCCCCATTGGCCGCAGCGGAGAAGATGTTGCTCGGCACCATGGCTTCAAGGATTTCGGCAAAACCCGGAACCTTGCCTGGATCGGTCGCCCCGCCACCGCTCAGCGCTGCGGCCGCTGCGTCAGGGATTGGGAACAAGCCAAGCAGCACCGGCACCAGAATGGCCGACATGGTGCCCGCGAACAGCAGCACCGCCACGAACATCAGCACCGCGCGCCGGGCCAGCCGTCCGCCCCCCGCCGCGGCCAGGGTCTGGGAAATGCCGGTCACAACCAGCCCGATGACCAGCGGCAGGATCGTCAGCTGCAGCAGCTTGAGCCACAGGCTGCCCACTTCCTCGGCAATGCCCTGGACCGGCGCGAACCCGGCCTGACCACGGAAGGCCGTGCCAATCACGAAACCCAGGATCAGCGCCAGGAAGGTCAGCAGCGCGGGAACCCTGATCTCCGGAAAGCCGCTTGATCCAGTCTGTTGCTGCATTGGTGGCTCCCCGCCTGGTTAATGTCTGCGTGACAATGCCTTTGCCGCGCGACATAGCATTTCTTCAAGGTCTAGCGTGCTACAGGGTAAGTGATGGGACGCAACTATTTCGGTACGGACGGGATCCGCGGGCGCACCAATGCCGGCGTGATGACTGCGGCAACGGCGATGAAGGTTGGCCAGGCGGCGGGTACCCGTTTCCTGCGCGGCACGCACAAGCACCGGGTGGTGATTGGCAAGGACACGCGACTGTCCGGCTATATGCTGGAAAACGCGCTGGTCGCGGGCTTTACCAGTGTCGGCATGGACGTGATCCTGCTGGGGCCGATGCCGACCCCGGCGGTGGCCCTGCTGACGCGCGAGCTGAGGGCCGATGTCGGCGTGATGATCTCGGCCAGCCACAACCCTTACGAGGACAACGGCATCAAGCTGTTCGGGCCGGACGGGTTCAAGCTGTCCGATGCTGATGAGGCCGCGATCGAAGCCATGCTGGCGCAGGACCTGCCCCTGGCCGCCTCACCGCAGATCGGCCGGGCCCGCCGGATCGATGACGCGCGCGGCCGCTATATCCACGCAGTCAAGGCCTCGCTGCCCGACGATATCCGCCTCGATGGGATGAAGATCGTGGTCGATTGCGCCAATGGCGCAGCTTACCAGGTCGCGCCCTCGGCGATCTGGGAACTCGGCGCGGAAGTGGTCGCGGTCGGCGTTTCGCCCAACGGCACCAACATCAACGACAAGTGCGGCTCGACTCACCTCGAACTGGTCAAGGAAAGCGTCGTCGCCAGCGGGGCGGACATCGGTATTGCATTGGATGGCGATGCCGACCGGCTGATCGTGGTCGATGAAAAGGGTCAGACCGTCGATGGTGACCAGATCATGGCGCTGATCGGCAGCCAGCTGGACGCACGCGGGGAACTGCGCGGCGGCGGGGTCGTGGCGACAGTCATGTCCAATCTGGGGCTGGAGCGCTTTCTCGGCGGCAATGGCCTCAGCCTGGTCCGCGCCAAGGTCGGCGACCGCTATGTGCTCGAGGCGATGAAGGCCGGCGGGTACAACGTTGGCGGCGAACAGTCGGGCCACATGATCATGCTCGATCACGCTACCACCGGCGATGGCACGATCGCGGCGCTGCAGGTCCTCGCCGCGCTGGTGAAGAGCGGCAAGCGGGCCAGCGAGCTGATGCACCTGTTCGATCCGGTGCCGCAATTGCTCAAGAACGTGCGCTTTGCCAGCGGCAAGCCCCTGGACGATGCCCGCGTCAAGGCCGTGATCGCCGAGGCCGAGGCCCAGCTATCCGGCCGCGGCCGCCTGGTGATCCGCCCCTCCGGCACCGAACCGGTGATCCGGGTCATGGCCGAAGGCGACGATGCGGCCGAGGTCAATCAGGTCGTCGATGCGATTTGTGATGCAGTGAAGGAAGCTGCCAATGCTTGAGATGCGCCCCGATTGCGAGAAGTGCGGCGCGGACCTGCCGGCCGAACTGCCCGGCGCCTTCATCTGCAGCTTCGAATGCACCTTCTGCACCGAATGCGCCGATGGCCTTGACGAACGCTGCCCCAATTGCGGCGGCGAGCTGATGGACCGGCCGACCCGGGCCAAACCACTGCAGGCCAAGTATCCGCCCTCGACCGAGCGGAAGTTCAAGGGGTGAAGCCCCCCCGCATCCTCTCCATCGCCGGCTCCGATTCATCGGGCGGCGCGGGGATCCAGGCTGACATCAAGACCATTACGATGCTGGGCGGCTATGCCATGACCGCGATCACTGCGGTGACGGCGCAGAACACGCTGGGCGTGACCATGGTCGAGGCGCTTTCCCCCGCAATGGTCGCGGCCCAGATCGACGCCTGTGTCAGCGACGTGGGCGTCGATGCGGTCAAGATCGGGATGCTGGGATCGCCCGAAATCGCCGCCGTGGTAGCGGCGCGGCTGGAGGCGCTGGATGTGCCGGTGGTTTTCGATCCGGTGATGATCGCCACCAGCGGCTCGGTCCTGGCCGATGCAGCGACAATCGCCGGGTTTGAGCGGTTGATGCGGCTTGCCACCCTGACTACGCCCAACGTACCGGAACTTGAGGCCCTGGGTGGGCCGGACGGCATGGCAGCGCGCGGCATCGCCTATCTCGCCAAGGGTGGCGACGCCGAAGGGCCGACGGTTGAGGACGTGCTGGTCATGCCGGGCCAGCCGCCACAGGTCTGGTCGGCCCCGCGCATCATGACCCGCCACACCCACGGCACCGGCTGCACCCTCTCGAGCGCCATCGCCACCGGCCTTGGCGCTGGGCTCGACCTGGTCGCAGCGATCGAGCAGGCCCGCGCCTTCGTCCGCGCCGCGCTGGTGGCCGCCCCCGGCTATGGCTCAGGCAGCGGCCCGCTGGGCCATCAGGCGGTTCAGTCGAGCTCGTAGAACTCGGCGATCTTGGCCCAGGCGTCCTCGGCCGTTTCCACCCAGTGGAACAGGTTCAGGTCTTCGTGATTGATCACGCCTTCCTCGGCCAGAGCCTCGAAGTTGATCACCTTATTCCAGAATTCCGCGCCGAACAGCAGGATCGGGATCGGCTTCATCTTGCCGGTCTGGATCAAGGTCAGCAGCTCCATGAACTCGTCCAGCGTACCGAATCCACCCGGGAATACGGCCACGGCTCGTGCGCGCAGCAGGAAGTGCATCTTGCGCAGCGCGAAGTAGTGGAACTGGAAGGCCAGTTCCGGCGTGACATATTGGTTGGGCGCCTGCTCATGCGGCAGGACGATGTTGAGCCCGATGGTATCGGCCCCAACGTCAACTGCGCCGCGGTTGGCCGCTTCCATGATCGACGGCCCGCCGCCCGAGCAGACCACGAACTGGCGCATACCCTTTTCGACGATACCGCATTCGCTGGCGATCCGGCCCAGCTTGCGCGCTTCGTCATAATACTTCGACTTGGCGACCAGCCGTTCGACCACGGCCTTGCGTTCGGGCGTGGTAGCCGCCTTGAGCGCTTCCTCGGCATCTTCCGGCGAGGGAATCCGGGCCGAGCCATAGCAGACCAGCGTTGAGCCGATCCGCGCCTCGTCCAGCATCATCTCGCATTTCAGCAGTTCAAGTTGGAAGCGAACCGGGCGCAGCTCCTCGCGGAGCAGGAAATCCGTGTCGCGGAAGGCCAGCTTGTAGGCCGGGCTGCGCGTCTGCGGAGTGGCCGCGACGTGCGATTCGACGAAAGAGGCCTCCTGCTCGGCCTTGTAGAAGCGGCGGCGGTTGAGGCGCTTTTCGGTCGGTTCGGTCATCAGGTCTTTTCCTTTGGGTCGAGAGACTTGCCAAGCCCCAAAAACAGTTCGGCCCGCCACTCGG
Organism: Novosphingobium sp.; assembly: GCA_021299075.1. Classification (GTDB taxonomy): domain Bacteria; phylum Pseudomonadota; class Alphaproteobacteria; order Sphingomonadales; family Sphingomonadaceae; genus Novosphingobium. Next base: position 8,095 of record JAJTFU010000052.1, read on the forward strand.
TTGCCGAGTACGGGCCGCTCAGATCAGCGAAGGTTTGGATGCCCGACAAGGATTCGAACCTTGATTGACGGAGTCAGAGTCCGCTCTCTTACCATTAGAGGATCGGGCAACGAGGGCGGTCCTCTAGGCGGACCTCGCGCCCGCGTCAAGCCGCTGGACTTGCCCTTGCGGCGGGGGGCAGCTAGCATGGTGTCAGGTACCCGCCCAACCGGCGGGATAATGATAAGAGTGTGATTGTCATGGCGGAAAATTCTCCGCCGGCCCGGCGCGAGGAGGCAGGACAGGGGTTTGAACCCGGACAGGACCAGCGCGGTGCGCCCAGCCTTTCCGAATCCGCCCCCGCTATGCCAGCCCGCCGGCCGGACGGCCAACCCGGACGAATCGACCCGCAGGGAAGCGGGCGCGAGTCCATTCCCTACCAGCGCCAGAGCTTTGCCGCGATTGACCTGGGCACCAACAACTGCCGGCTGCTGATCGCGCGCCCGCAGGGTGAGAACTTTGTGGTAGTCGATGCCTTCAGCCGCGTCGTCCGGCTGGGCGAAGGGCTGGCCGGATCGGGCCGGCTCAGCGATGCGGCAATGGACCGGGCGCTGGGAGCGCTGCAGGTCTGCGCCGACAAGCTGAAGCGCCGCCGCGTCCACCTGGCCCGCTCGGTCGCCACCGAGGCTTGCCGCCGCGCCGAGAACGGCCCCGAGTTTATTGAGCGCGTCCGCCGCGAAACCGGCATCGCGCTCGATATCATCAGCGCCAAGGAGGAGGCACGGCTGGCGGTCCTCGGCTGCCACATCCTGCTGGAGCAGGGCGATGGCCCGGCGATCATCTTCGATATCGGCGGTGGCTCAACCGAACTGGTACTGGTCGAACAGGGCGATGCCCCGCTGCCGCGCATCGTCGACTGGATGAGCGTGCCCTGGGGCGTGGTCTCGCTAACCGAGACTTGCGGGATCGAACCAGCGGGCGCCGATGGCCGGGCCGCGCGCTATGCCGACATGCGCCGCCGGGTGCGCGAGAGCCTGGCGCCCTTCGCCGACCGACTGGTCCCGACCATCGAACAGCACGACCGCACCCGGCCGCTGCGCCTGCTCGGCACCAGCGGCACGGTGACGACGCTGGCCAGCCTGCACCTGGAACTGCCGCAATACGATCGCCGCGCAGTTGACGGCCTGATTGTCCCGGCCGAAGCGATGCGCAGCATTTCCGAGCGTCTCTCCGCCATGCCGATCCCGGCCCGGCGCGAACTGGCCTGCATCGGGCGCGAGCGGGCCGACCTGGTGGTGGCTGGCTGCGCGATCCTTGAGACCATACTCGATCTCTGGCCGGCTGATCGGCTGGGCGTAGCCGATCGGGGCATCCGCGAGGGCATCCTGCGCAGCCTGATGGCTTCCGAAGGCATGGCCGAACGGACCCGCGCCGCCATGCGGCGCAGCAAACGTGAAGGATCAACCCGATGAGCCGTTCCGGCCGCCCTGCCGGTGAACGGCTCAAGACCGGCAAGGGCCGGACTGCCAGCTCGACCCGCTGGCTGACCCGCCAGCTCAACGATCCCTACGTCAAGGCCGCGAAGGACGCTGGCTGGCGCAGCCGCGCGGCCTTCAAGCTAATCGAGCTCGACCAGAAATATGCCCTGCTGAAGAACGCCAAGCGCGTGGTTGACCTGGGCGTCGCACCAGGCGGATGGAGCCAGGTCGTGCGCAAGCAGGCGCCGAAGGCTGCGGTCGTCGGCATCGACCTGCTGGAAACCGAACCCCTCGACGGCGTCACCTTGTTCCAGATGGACTTCATGGACGATGCCGCGCCCGGCCTGCTGGTCGAGGCGCTGGGCGGCACGCCGGATCTCGTGATTTCCGACATGGCCGCCAACACGGTCGGTCCGCCAAGGTCCTGGCCGGCGGCACGGATACCGAGTTGCTGGCCTTGCTCAAGCGCCACTTCACCGCCGTCAAGCACGCCAAGCCGCCGGCAAGCCGCAAGGATTCGTCCGAGTGGTACGTCATTGCTCAGGGCTTCAAGGGCTGAAACGAAGAAGGGCGGCAGGTCCTGCGACCGCCGCCCTCTTTTCCCACCCTTGCGGGCTAAGCTTACTTCTTGGCCGGTTCCGCAGCCGGAGCCGCGGCAGCGCCTTCGGCCGGGGCCGCAGCAACGCCTTCCGCCGGCGCAGCGGCAGCATCGGCGGCCGGGGCAGCCGGAGCGGCGGGCAGCGGCAGATTCGAGCCCTGGGCATTCATGTAAACCAGCAGATTGGCACGCTCAGCCGCGTCACCGATCCCGGCGAAGCTCATCTTGGTGCCCGGAGCGAAAGCCTTGGGGTTCTTGAGCCAGGCATCCATCGTCGCCCAGTCCCACTTGCCGCCATGCGTCTTCAGCGCATCGGAGAAGGCAAATCCACCGCGGCCCTGGGCCACGCCTTCGCCCATCACGGCGTAGAGGTTCGGGCCAATGCCGTTGGCGCCGCCCGAGTTGACGGTGTGGCACGAGGCACACTTCTTGAAGGTGGCTTCGCCCTTGGCCGCATCGGCACTGGCCAGCAGGGTTTCAAGCGGCACGGCCGCGGCCCCGCCTTCGCCTTCCTGAACCACGCCTTGGATTTCATAGCCCATCTTCTCGGGGCGGTTTTCCTTGGTCGCGCGGAAATAGTGGCTGCTCAGCGATGCGAGACCAAGCGCGACAACGCCCGAAAACAGCGTCCAACCGGCAATGGTATTGAAACGGTCGTCCATCAATCGTGCCCCGTGGGAAATATGGCTAGAGGGTTCGCGCGCCGCTCTAGTGTCGGCGGGGGGCTTGCGCAAGAGCCATTGCAGCGCGCGGCCACTCGTCCTAGCGATGGGCGATGATCAAGTCCCTGCTGATTGCCAATCGCGGCGAGATTGCCTGCCGTATCATCCGCACTGCCCGCAGCCTCGGGATTCGGACGATTGCGGTCTATTCCGATGCCGATGCCAAGGCGCTGCATGTGCGCCAGGCGGACGAGGCGGTGCACATCGGCCCCAGCCCGGCCCGCGAATCCTACCTGGTGGGGGAGAAGATTATCGCCGCCGCCAAGGCCACCGGCGCCGAGGCGATTCACCCGGGTTACGGCTTCCTGTCGGAGAACGCCGAGTTCGCGCAGGCGGTGCTCGATGCCGGGCTGGTCTGGGTCGGCCCCAAGCCCGCTTCGATCGAGGCGATGGGCCTGAAGGATGCCGCCAAGGCGCTGATGCAGGCGGCGGGCGTGCCAGTAACGCCCGGCTATATGGGTGAGAATCAGGACCCGGCCTTCCTGGCTGAGCAGGCCGCCGAAATCGGCTATCCGGTGCTGATCAAGGCCGTGGCGGGTGGCGGCGGCAAGGGGATGCGGCTGGTGGAGAGCGCAGCGGACTTCACCGATGCCCTCGCCTCATGCCAGCGCGAGGCAGCGGCCAGCTTCGGCAATGCCCATGTCCTGATCGAGAAATACATCCAGCGCCCGCGCCATATCGAGGTCCAGGTGTTCGGCGACAGCCACGGCAATGTCGTCCACCTGTTCGAGCGTGATTGCAGCCTCCAGCGCCGCCACCAGAAGGTGATCGAGGAAGCCCCCGCCCCCGGCATGGACGAGGCAACCCGCGCCGAGCTCTGCGCCGCCGCCGTGCGCGCGGCCAAGGCGGTGGACTATATCGGCGCCGGCACGATCGAATTCATCGCCGATGCCTCGGAAGGCCTGCGTGCCGACCGGATCTGGTTCATGGAAATGAATACCCGGCTGCAGGTGGAACACCCGGTCACGGAAGAAATCACCGGCGTCGATCTGGTCGAATGGCAGCTCCGCGTGGCAAGCGGCGAACCGCTGCCGCTGAAGCAGGATGAGCTCAGCATCAACGGCTGGGCGATGGAAGCGCGGCTCTATGCCGAGGACCCAGCCAAGGGCTTCCTCCCGGCGATCGGCCCGCTGGAACACTTGCGCTTTGGCGAACACCTGCGGATTGATACCGGGGTTGAGGAAGGCGGCGCAGTCTCGCCTTTCTACGACCCGATGATCGCCAAGCTGATCGCCCATGGCACCTCGCGCGCGGCGGCCATCGAGACCTTGCTGACCGGCGTCGATGAAACCGAGGTCTGGCCGGTGCGGACCAATGCCGGCTTCCTGGGCCTGCTGCTTGAGCATCCCGATTTCCAATGCGGCGATGTCGATACGGGGCTGATCGGGCGCGATCTCGATTCGCTGGTCCATCCGCCCAAACCGGAGGCCGATGAGCTGGCCGAAGCCGCTGCTCTGCTGGCTGCCAGCCCGGGTTCCGGCCCGTGGTCGGCCGCGCTCGGCTTCCGGGCCAACGCTGCGCCGCGCGCCGAGGCGCGGCTGGCTGACGACAGCGGCAACCTGCACATCGTCGCGCTCGAAGAAGTCGAGGCCGATGAGCCGGCCAACGAGGTGCTGACCTTCAGCGCCGGTTTTGCCCGGCGCTTTACGCTTGAGCGGGTCGGCGGCGGCGCCCACCACTCAGCCCACGACGGCGATATCCTCTCCCCCATGCCGGGCAAGGTGATCGCAGTCGAGGTTAGCCAGGGCCAGGCAGTGACCAAGGGCCAGAAGCTGCTGACGCTGGAAGCCATGAAGATGGAACACACCTTGGTCGCGCCGTTCGATGGCGTGGTCGCGGAACTTGCCGCCACTCCCGGCGCACAGGTGCAGGTCGAGGCGCTGCTGGCGCGGATCGAGGCGGCCGAGTGAGCTGGGCCAAGGAACTCGAGGAACTGCGCGCCCGCGAGGCGCTCGCCGAACAAATGGGCGGGCCGGACAAGGTCGCGCGGCAGCATGGGCGGGGCAAGCTGGATGCCCGGGCGCGGCTGGCAGCGCTGGTTGATCCCGGCTCCTTCCGCGAGATCGGCAAGATCGCCGGCAAGGGCAGCTACGATGCCGAGGGCAACCTCACCGGCGTGCTCCCTGCCCCGTTCCTGTTCGGCAAAGCAACCATCAATGGCCGCCCGGTCGTCGCCACAGCAGACGATTTCACCATTCGCGGCGGCGCAGCCGATGCCGGGATCGGCCGCAAGATGGAACAGGCCGAGAAGATGGCGCATGAACTGCGCCTGCCGATCATCCGCATGATCGACGGCACCGGCGGTGGCGGTTCGGTCAAGACGCTGGAGATGATCGGCGCGACCTATATCCCGGCGGTCCACATGTGGGGCGAGGTGGTGAAGAACCTCGATACCGTGCCGGTGGTCGCGCTGGCGCTGGGGCCAACGGCGGGCCTTGGCGCGGCGCGGATCG
>JAJTFU010000053.1 GCA_021299075.1 Novosphingobium sp.
CCACCCAGCGCCACGGCGCCCACCAGCGGCTCCGGCAAGGCAAAGCTGGCGCTCTCGGCAGCGATGATCAGGTCGCAGGCCAGCGCAATCTCGAACCCGCCACCCATGGCCACGCCGTTTACCGCCGCGATGAACGGCTTGGGACAATCGAACCGCTCGATCAGCCCGGCATAGCCGTGCGCTGGGTAGGAACGGTGCCCGCCCGCCGCCACGGCCTTAAGGTCGGACCCGGCGCAGAAGCCGCGCCCCTCACCCGTGATCACGCAGATCTCTTGCGCGGGATCGGCGGCGAAGGCGTCGAAGGCCGCCTCCAGCTCATCGTGCATGTCGGGCGTGATCGCGTTGAGCGATGCCGGGCGCGCCAGGGTGACCGTGGTCACGCCGCCTGCCCTGTCGATCCGGATGTTGTCCATGTCCGCTCCGATGCAGCGCCGTTTGACCGGGAGCAAGCCCGGACAAGGGCGGTCCTCTCAATTATCTCTGTCCAGCGGTGGACATATGCCCACAATTATCGACAAGGGCAATCGCCTGCGGCTATCGCACCACAAACTTCAGGAGCCTGCCGCATGACCTCTGTCCCCCAGTTCGATCTGACCGGCCGCGTGGCGTTGGTGACGGGTGCTTCATCCGGCTTTGGCGCACATTTCTCGCGCCTGCTGGCAGCGGCTGGCGCGGCCGTGGTGATGGGCGCGCGGCGGGCTGACCGGCTGGCCGCGCTGGAGGCCGAGATCAAGGCCGCCGGCGGCAAGGCCGTCGCCGTATCACTCGACGTGGCCGACGAAGCCGCGACCATCGCTGCCTATGACGCGGCTGAGGCCGCCTTCGGCACGGTCGACACGATTGTCGCCAATGCTGGGATCGCCGATGACCGGATCGCACTGAAGGTGGAGATGGACTCCTTCGACCAGGTGGTCGCCACCAACCTGCGCGGTCCCTTCCTGACCGTGCGCGAGGGGGCCAAGCGGCTAATCGCGGCCGGCAGCGCCGAGAAGGAGCATGGCCGAGTGGTGATCATCGGCTCGATCACTTCGAAGAAGGCCTTCCCCGGCTCCACCCCCTACTCCGCGACCAAGGCCGGCGTGACCCAGATGGGCAAGCTGATGGCGCGCGAATGGGCGCGCAAGGGGATCAACGTCAATGTGATCGAACCCGGCTATTTCCCGACCGAGATCACCGGCGATCTGATCGAGAGCGAGATGGGTGGGCTGCTGCTCAACACCTTCATCCGCCGCCGTTGGTGTGAGATCCCGGCGATGGACGTGCCGCTGCTCTACCTCTGCTCCGACCACTCACGCTACGTGACCGGCAGCACGATCACGGTTGACGACGGGCAGTTGCTCTAGATCTTCGCCAGCGCTTCAAAGACCGGCTGGGCCCATTCCTGCCGGCAGATCAGCAGGTCTGGCAGATAGGGGTTGGCCTGGTTATAGACCAGCGGACTACCATCCAGCCGCGAGACATGGAGGCCATGCGCCTGGGCCACGGCGGCGGGCGCGCAATTGTCCCACTCGTACTGCCCGCCGTTGTGGAGATAGATCTCCGCCTGGCCCAGCACCACGGCCATGGCCTTGGCCCCGGCGCTGCCCATTGGCACCAGTTCCGACCCCAGCAGTTCGGCAACGGCTAGCGCCTCGCGCGGCGGGCGGGTGCGGCTGACCAACATCCGCGGCGGGCTTTGCAGAGGCGGCAGCGGTTGCGGCGCGCCGCTTGAAAGGGTCACCCCCTGCCCCGGCAGCGCCACGGCACCAACGGTGGCTGCGCCATCGACTGCCAGGGCCACATGAACCGCCCAGTCGCTCCGGTTTTCGCCATATTCGCGGGTGCCATCGAGCGGATCGACGATCCAGACGCGCGACTTGGCAAGCCGCTCCGGATTGTCCTTTTCCTCTTCGGACAGCAGGCCATCGTCCGGCCGTTCGCGCCGCAGCGCTTCGACCAGCAGGGCATTTGCCAGCCGATCACCCTCGGCCCCGATCTTCAGGCCCAGCTCGGCCCGGTCGAGCCCCAGCAGGAGTTCGCCGGCCTGGGTCGCAAGCAAGGTGGCAAGTTCGGCGTCGGTCATTTCAGCGGCAGGATCGCGCGGATGATCGCATCCGCCGCCTCGTCGACTGTCATTTCGACCGTGTTCACGCGGATCTCCGGATGCTTGGGCGGCTCATAGGGGCTGTCGACCCCGGTGAAGTTCTTGAGCGCGCCGCTGCGGGCCTTCTTGTAGAGCCCCTTCACATCGCGGGCCTCAGCCACTTCGAGCGGGGTGTCGACGAAGATCTCGATGAACTCGCCATCGGGCAGCATGGCGCGGACCATGTCGCGTTCGGCGCGGAACGGGCTGATGAAGGCGGTCAGCACGATCAGCCCGGCATCGGCCATCAGCTTGGCCACTTCGCCCACCCGGCGGATGTTCTCGATCCGGTCAGCCTCGGTGAAGCCCAGGTCCTTGTTCAGCCCATGACGGACATTGTCGCCATCAAGCAGGAAGGTATGGCGATTCATCAGGCTGAGGCGCTTCTCGACCGCATTTGCGATGGTGCTCTTGCCCGATCCCGACAGGCCAGTGAACCACAGCACGCGCGGCTTCTGGTTCTTGAGCGCGGCGTGATCCTCACGCGTGATGTCGGTCGGCTGCCAGTGCACGTTCTGCGCGCGGCGCAGGCTGAAGTTCAGCATGCCGGCGGCGACGGTGCGGTTGGTCAGCTTGTCGATCAGGATGAAACCGCCCAGCGCCTTGGACTGGGCATAGGGTTCGAACACGATCGGCTTGTCAGTCGCCAGTTCGGCGACGCCGATGGCGTTGAGTTCCAGCGTCTTGGCAGAAAGGTGCTCCAAGGTATTGACGTTTATCGCATATTTTGGCTGTTGCACCGTCGCGGAGACAGTCTGCGTCCCCAGCTTCAGCCAATAGCCGCGTCCCGGCAACAAGGCCTGATCATCCATCCAGACCAGCGTCGCCTCGAACTGGTCGGCCACTTCCGGCGGGCTATCCGCCGCCGCGATCACGTCGCCGCGCGAACAATCGATCTCGTCCGCGAAAGTCAGGGTAACGGATTCGCCGGCAACAGCCTGATCCAGGTCTCCGCCAGGGGTCACGACCCGGCTGACCGTGGTCGTCCGGCCCGAGGGCAGCACCCGCACGGCATCGCCCGGCCGCACGGTGCCGCTGGCGATCTGGCCGGCAAAGCCCCGGAAATCGAGGTTGGGCCGATTGACCCACTGCACCGGAAGTCGCAGCGGCGCGGCCTGCTCAGCCGCACGGTCGAGCGAAACGGTTTCGAGCTGGTCGATCAGCACCGGACCGTTGAACCACGGCGTATTCGCCGACAGGGCGGTGATATTGTCGCCCTTGAACCCGGAGATCGGGATCGCCGCGAAATGATCGATCCCGATCGAGGCGGCGAAGCGCTGATAGTCTGCCACGATCTCGTCGAACCGGTCCTGGCTGTAATCGACCAGGTCCATCTTGTTCACCGCCAGCACGAAATGGCGGATGCCGAGCAGCTTGCAGAGGTAGGAATGCCGCCGGGTCTGGACCAGCACGCCCTTGCGCGCATCGATCAGGATCACGGCAAGGTCCGCGGTGCTCGCCCCGGTCACCATGTTGCGGGTGTACTGTTCGTGACCCGGGCAATCGGCGACGATGAACTTGCGCTTCTCGGTGGTGAAGAAGCGGTAGGCGACGTCGATCGTGATGCCCTGCTCGCGCTCGGCGGCCAGACCATCGACCAGCAGGGCGAAGTCGATCTCCTGCCCTTGCGTGCCGACCCGCTTTGAATCCGCTTCAAGCGCGGAAAGCTGATCGTCGAAGATCATCTTGCTGTCGTAAAGCAGCCGCCCGATCAGCGTGGACTTGCCGTCATCGACCGAGCCGCAGGTGATAAAGCGCAGCAGCTCCTTGTCGCGGTGGCTGGCGAGGTAGCCCTCGATATCCTCGGCAATCGCGGCTTCGGGGGTGTAGGCGGGACGGGTCATCAGAAGTACCCCTCCTGCTTCTTCTTCTCCATCGAGGCGTCACCGCCGTCCTTGTCGATCACCCGGCCCTGCCGCTCGGAGGTGGTGGTGAGCAGCGTTTCGCGGATCACGTCGGTCAGGGTCGCCGCCTCGCTCTCCACCGCGCCGGTCAGCGGGAAGCAGCCGAGCGTGCGGAAGCGGATCGAGCGTTCGGTGGTCGGCAGCTTGCGGCCGAGCACGCGTTCCAGCCGCTCCAGGTCATCAGCCATGAACAGCTGCCCGTCCCATTCATAGGTCGGGCGCGGCGCGGCGAAATAGAGCGGGACGATTTCGATCCCCTCCTGCTGGATGTATTGCCAGATATCGAGCTCGGTCCAATTGGAGATCGGGAAGACCCGGATACTTTCACCCTTGTGCTTGCGGGCGTTGTAGAGGTTCCACAGCTCGGGCCGCTGGTTCTTGGGATCCCAGGCATGGCTGGCAGTGCGGAACGAGAAGATCCGTTCCTTCGCCCGGCTCTTTTCCTCATCACGCCGCGCCCCGCCAAAGGCCGCATCGAAGCCATAGTGGTCAAGCGCCTGCTTGAGCCCTTCGGTCTTCCACATGTCGGTATGGAGCGGACCATGATCGAACGGGTTGATCCCCCGCTCGGTCGCCTCAGGGTTCTGCCAGACCAGCAATTCCATCCCTGCCGCCTGCGCCACCTTTTCGCGCAAGCCGTACATGTCGCGGAACTTCCAGGTGGTATCGACGTGCAGCAGCGGGAACGGCGGCGGCGCGGGATAGAAGGCCTTCTTCGCGAGATGGAGCATCACCGCGGAGTCCTTGCCGATCGAATAGAGCATCACCGGCCGCTCGGCCTCGGCCACCACTTCGCGCATGATGTGGATCGCCTCGGCCTCCAGCCGATCGAGGTGAGTCAGGGACTTGGTCATGCCGGTTCCCCTGTCAGAGCGCCCTGGCCCTAGCAACGAAGTTCATCTTTGCCCCCGGCTATCGCGATTTGCCAGCCCGGTTGCATGGCGCTCCACAACCGGGCAGTCTTTCGGATCAAGGGAGAGAGAAGCCAGATGATGGATCCGTTGTTCGATTTCACCGGCAAGGTCGTGCTCGTTACCGGCGGGAGCCGGGGCTTGGGCTATCACATGGTCAAGGCTTTTGCCGAGCTCGCCAGCCAGGTTGCGCACCGGATGAACCAGGGCGAAGGTGGCTGCATCATCAACATCAGCTCGATCGCCTCGCTCCAGCCCGCGCCGCAAGTCGTGCCCTATGGCGGCGCTAAGGCCGCGCTAAATCAGATGTCGGTCTCGCTAGCGCGCGAATATGCGCCAAAGGTCCGGGTCAACACGATCGCCCCCGGCCCCTTCCTGACCGACATCGCCGAGGCCTGGGTCCCGGAGAAGCGGGAGAAGCAACCCGTCGCCATGGGCCGGCCAGGCTATTCGGAAGAGATTGTCACCGCTGCGCTGATGCTGGCCAGCCCGCACAGCTCCTACACGACCGGCGCACTGATCCGCGTTGACGGGGGGCAGTAACCAATGACCGAAGCCGTCCTGCCCAAGCACCATGCCGCCACCCAGAGCGAGCGCAAGGTCATCCTCGCCTCCTCGCTCGGCACCGTGTTCGAATGGTACGATTTCTACCTCTACGGGCTGCTGGCGACGGTCATCTCGGTGCAGTTCTTCTCGGGCGTGAACGAGACCACCGGGTTCATCTTCGCCCTCGCCGCCTTTGCCGCCGGCTTTGCCGTGCGGCCATTCGGCGCTCTGGTGTTCGGGCGGATCGGCGATCTGGTCGGGCGCAAGAATACGTTCCTGGTGACCATGGGGCTGATGGGCCTCTCCACCTTTGTGGTCGGGCTGCTGCCCTCCTACGCGTCCATCGGCGTGGCCGCCCCGGTACTGTTGATCGTGATGCGGCTGATCCAGGGGCTGGCGCTGGGCGGTGAATATGGCGGCGCGGCAACCTATGTGGCCGAGCACGCCCCCAACGAGAAGCGCGGGCTCTATACCAGTTTCATCCAGACAACGGCCACGCTCGGCCTGTTCGCGGCGCTGCTGGTGGTGATCGGCACGCGGATGCTGGTGGGCGAGGAAGCCTTCAAGGACTGGGGCTGGCGCGTGCCGTTCCTGGTCTCGATCCTGCTGCTGGCGGTATCGATGTGGATCCGGATGCAGCTGGCGGAAAGCCCGGTCTTCCAGAAGATGAAGGACGAAGGCACTACGTCCAAGGCGCCGCTGACCGAGGCTTTCGGGCAGTGGAAGAACGGGAAGTGGGTGCTGATCGCGCTGTTGGGCGCGGTCGCCGGGCAGGCGGTGGTCTGGTACACGGGGCAATTCTACGCGCTGTTCTTCCTGGAAAAGATGCTGATGGTCGATGGCGCGACCACCAACATCCTGATCGCTATTGCCCTGGCGATCGGCACGCCGTTCTTCATTTTCTTCGGCTGGCTGTCAGACAAGATCGGGCGCAAGCCGATCATCCTGGCGGGCTGCGCGCTTGCGGCACTGACCTATTTTCCGGCCTTCAAGCTGCTGACCGAAGCGGCCAATCCGGCCCTCGCCAGCGCTCAGGCCAGCGCCCCGGTCAGCGTCATTACCAACGATGCCGATTGCTCGGTCCAGTTCGACCCGGTTGGCCGCAACAAGTTTGACAGCAAGAGCTGCGATATTGCCAAGGCCTTCCTCGCCAAGGGCGGGATCAGCTATGCCAAGGTCGATGCCCCCGCCGGATCCATTGCCCAGATCAAGATCGGCGCGCAGACCTTCACCGCGCCCGATCCCACCACTCTGACAGGCGATGACCGCAAGGCCGCGATCGCGGCCTTCCAGAGCGAGGTGAAAGCCGCACTCACCACTGCCGGCTATCCAGCCAAGGCCAATCCGGACCAGATCGACAAGCCCAAGGTGGTCGCGATCCTGACCTATCTCGTCCTGCTGGTGACCATGGTCTATGGCCCGATCGCGGCGCTGCTGGTGGAGCTGTTCCCGAGCCGGATCCGCTATACCTCGATGAGCCTGCCTTATCACATCGGCAACGGCTGGTTCGGCGGCTTTCTGCCCACCACGGCCTTTGCGATGGTAGCGGCCACGGGTGATATCTACTATGGGCTGTGGTACCCGATCGTGGTCGCTGCGGCGACCGTGGTGATCGGCCTGATCTTCCTGCCTGAGACCTTCCGGCGCGATATCGACCAATAAGCCGGCCGCCGGCGCTACCCAAGGACTACCCTCGCATGCGCCTGCGCCAGATTGCCGATTCCGTTGTCCAGAAACTCAACGAGGGGCTGCGCTATGTCTTCGTCGACCTGCTGAAGTCCAAGGCCTTCGTCGATTTCTACCTGCACCAGTACCCCTCTTACGAGGAGTACCGGAAGGTCCAGATCTACCACAATTATCGCAAGCTTGGCCGGGTCTGGGCCGATGCGGCAACGATGGACCTGCTGGCTGGTGCCTTGCGCGAACAGTTTGGCAGCGGCACGATCCGGGGGATCTGCCACGGCACCCGCAACGGGTTCGAGCAGAACCATCTCAATGACCAGCACGCCGGGTTCGAAGTGATCGGCACCGACATTTCTCCCAGCGCGCGTGACTTTCCCAATTCGGTCGAATGGGACTTTCACAATGTGAACCCGGATTGGCAGGGCCAGTTCGATTTCGTCTATTCCAACTCGCTCGACCAGTCGTGGCAGCCGAAGGTAGCGCTGGAGGCCTGGCTGGATCAGGTCCGCCCCGGCGGCGTGGTGGTGATCGAGTACAGCGACGAGCAAAGCCCTCTAGCGGCGGGGGCAATGGACCCGTTCGGCGTGCGCCCGGTCGCCGTGCCCTATGTCCTGGCAGACTGGTTCGGCCACGATGTCTCGGTCTCGTTCCGGCAGAGCTACAAGGCCAATATCAAGAAACCCAACTGGCTGTTCTTCATTCGCCGCAACCCCGCCACGGCCGCCGCCATCTGACGGAACCGCGGCGGCTGCGGCAGGTTGGCTGCTCCTGATTTAACCAGGAGAGCAAACCATGCCCGCATCCGCCATTTTTGACAGCCACGCCGAGGCCGAGCGCGCCGTCAAGGAGCTCCGCCGCCTGGGGGTGGACGACACCCGCTTGTCCGTCATCGCCCATCACGGCGGAACCACCACGACTAGCACCGCCGATGGTGAAGTGACGGACGAACACCACCGCAACGTGCTGCGCGGGATTCTGGGAGGCGGGGCGCTAGGCGCGGGTCTCGGCATTGCCGCCCTGGCCATCCCGGGCGTCGGGCCGCTGGCCGCCGCCGGCGCGATCGCCGCTTCGGCTGTACCAGAAGCAGTGGGGATCGGCGCCGCGATCGGTGCGATCGGCGGCACCCTCAACGAAGTACTGACCAAGCACGGAATCAGCGATGACGACGCGCACTATTACAGCGGCCGCATGAAGGACGGCGCAGTGGTCGTTACGGTCGAGGATGACCTGGCCGACCAGGCGCTGCAGGACATGCTGATCAAGGCCGGCGGCCACAACGCGGCCACCAGCCGCGACCGGGTCCTCTAGGCTCGCTCAGGCGGCGAGCGCTTCCCCGCGCCGCACCAACCGCCCGGGCAGTGCACCTGTGTGCTGCCCGTTGCGGTAGGTCACCTGGCCAGAAACGATCGTGGCGACGATCCCGTCAGCGCGCTGCTGCATGCGCTTGCCGCCGGCCGGCAGGTCATACTCAATCGTCGGCACCCGCAGTTCCAGCCGGTCAAGGTTGATGACGTTGAGATCGGCCTTCAGCCCCGGCGCGATCCGGCCACGGTCGCTCAGGCCTACCAGGCTGGCTGCGCGGCTGGTCAGTTCGGCGATCGCCTCGGGCAGGTCTATCCGCTCGTCGGGCGCTGCATCGCGGGCCCAGCGCTGGAGGTAGAAGGTCGGGAAGCTGGCATCGCAGATCAGCCCATAATGTGCTCCGCCGTCGGCCAGGGCCATGACCGTATGCGGGCTGCCCAGCATTTCGCGCACCGGCGCCAGGTTGCCGGTCGTATAGTTTGCGGCCGGAAGGTAGAACACCGTCTGCCCCTCATTGCCCAGCAGTGCCTCATAGGCATATTCGTCCAGCGACAGCCCCGCCGCCGCAGCGCGGGCGTCGACCCGGTCGGCCCGCTGGGGCTCGTAATTCGGTTTGTCGTCCCACTGATAGGTGCCGCGGAAGGTGCCGATCAGCATCAGCGTGGTCGGGTTGGTATCCTCTGGGCTTTCGGCCAGCAGCTTTGCCTTGAAGGCGGGATCGCGCATGATCGCCACCCGCTCGGCCAGCGGCAGGTGGGCGATCGCCTTGTAACTGGGGTGGCTGCTGAAGTGATGCAGCGAGAGGTCCAGCCCGAAGAACATGCCCACCGGGCGCGGCGCCACCTGGCCGCGCATGGTCAGGCCATCGGCAGCAGCCTGCTCAAGCCCCTTGAGGTGATAGCGCCAGCCTTCGCCCGGCTGGTTCGGTACGTCGAGCAGGGTGAAGGACACCGGCCGGCCCGAGGTTTCCGCGACCTGGCGCAGGATCGGGAATTCCACCTCGGCGGGTTCGGCCGGGGCCGGGATGATCTGGAACACGCCGCCATCGGCATCGTTCAGCCCTGCTGCCAATGCGCAAAGCTCGTCAACATCGGAATAGAGGCTGGGCGCCAGGTCCCCGGCGCGGGTGCGATGCATCACATTGCGCGAAGTGGTGACGCCAAAGGCGCCCGCCGTGATCCCTTCGGCCACCAGCCTGCGCATCGCCGCCAGATCCTCGGCGGTCGGCGGCTCCTTGCGCGCGGCCCGCTCGCCCATGACGTAAACGCGCAAGGCGGAGTGCGGAATCTGCGTCGCGATATCGATATCGAGCTGCCGCTGGTCCAGCGCGTCGAGGTATTCGGGGAAGGTCTCCCAGTTCCACGGCAGGCCTTCGACCATGACGACTTCCGGGATATCCTCGATCCCTTCCATCAGCTTGACCAACGTGTCGCGTTGATCCGGGCGGCAGGGCGCAAAGCCTACGCCGCAATTGCCCATCACCGCCGTGGTCACCCCGTGGCCCGACGAGGGTGAAAGGCGGCTTTCCCAGGTGACCTGACCATCGAAATGGGTGTGCACATCGACAAAGCCGGGCGTGACGATCTTGCCCGCCGCATCGATCACTTCGGCGGCATCGCCTGCCACCTGGCCGACCGCGACAATCCGGCCGTCTTTCACCGCCACATCGCCGATGACGGGTGGCGCGCCGGTACCATCATGGATCGTCCCGCCGCGAATGATCAGGTCATATTGCGCCACTGCAGCATCCTCTCGCTTGCTGTGGACTCGTTGTCCGGTCCGCAGTTTCAGCGATAATTTCAGAGAGCGCGGGCGGCGGCAAGCATTGCCGACACCACCTGGCGCAATGAACAGGAGGTCCGGTCAGACCAGGGCGATCGCGCCAAGCGCTTCGCGCAGGGCTGGCGCATCCGCCGCCGTCTGCGCAACCCATTCCTGCGCCTCGGCAATCTCAGCCGCCAACGCCCGCGCCAGATGATCGCGCCGCTCGAGCCGGGTGTTGTTATCGAATGCCACGTCGGGACGTT
This sequence comes from Novosphingobium sp., assembly GCA_021299075.1. GTDB lineage: Bacteria > Pseudomonadota > Alphaproteobacteria > Sphingomonadales > Sphingomonadaceae > Novosphingobium. The sequence goes on from JAJTFU010000053.1 coordinate 10,496, forward strand.
TCGAATAGGTAGAAAACAGCGGGCCGGCGACCAGTGCGGCGACATCGGCCGCGGTGGTGGCCACGCCGAGCAGATTGGCAGCGGCCAGCAGAGTGGCGGCTGGATCGCCAAAGAACTGCTCGGCATCGAGCGTACGGGCATTGGGCATCTGGGCCGATGCCGCAACGAACCGGCGCATCTGCCCGAGCCACAGCGCGGCTGCGGCCTGGGCGTCGCTGATCTCCCCGGCAAGGCCAAGCTCACCGGCCAGCTGGCCGACGATATTGCGCAGCCAGAGCCGGTGGTTATCGCTCCGCAGAATGGCGAGGAGATAGTCCGGCAGGTCCAGCTTGAGCAGGATGGCCGGTGCCGCCGGATCGCTGGCTGCGATTGCCGGGAGGATGAAGTTGACCGGAACGTTGGCCTTGATCAGCGTCGGTCCGCCACCGGGATAGCGCCGCGCCAGCGATGCGAGCACCAGCCGCAAGCGCTGATCATCGCGCGCGAAGCTCAACTGACGCAGCGCCAGCGGCTCACGCAGCACCAGGTTGCTTCCCGCCCCCAGTTCATCGAGGGCGCGCGCCAAAAGGGTCGACCCGCAGTGCGCCACGTGGAAAATCCAGCCGAGCTGGGGCGGATTGGCTGCGACAGGCCCCAGCGCCGCGAAGGGCACCCTGAACCCACCCTCGCCAGCCGGGGAGATCCGCCGGTCCAGAAAGATCGAGCGCTGGTAGGCCGCCTGGTCCATCGGCACGATGATCGCCTCATCGCCCTCGATCGAGTGGAGATAGAAGTCCGGCGAGGCTCGCAACTGATCGATGGATGGCGACATGGCGCGGGCTATAGCGCGGCCCTGCCGCTTGCGCTATCGCCGCCATGCAATGGCCAGAATTCTCCCGCCCGCGCCCGGCCGCCCCCTGGCGATCATCGAGCCCACAGGCGAAACCAGCCTGCTGGAAGTCAATGAGGAAGCGATCATTGCGCACTACAAGACGCACGGCGCGCTGCTGTTCAGCGGGTTCGGCGCGACGCTCGATCAATTCCATGGCCTGGCACGCAGGATGTGCAGCACATCGGTGGTCAACGAGAGCCCGGGGCGCGAGCTGCTCGATCCTGACAAGGCAATCTACGCAGTCGATGGCGGCACCAACGCCTTTTCGCTGCACCCCGAGCTGTCGCGCGAACCCTGGAAGCCGGACCTTGCCATGTTCGGCTGCCTTTCCGCCCCGACCGATGGCGGCCGGACGACGCTGTGTGACGGTGTTGCCCTGGTCAAGGCCCTGCCCGAAGAGATCCGGCGCGGTCTGGAAGGGCGGCGGCTGGTCTATCCGATGTCAACCTGGCCCAGTCTGCTCGAATACTGGCTGGGCACGGCCGAGCCGAATGACGACCAGCTGCGCAATCCCCCTGCGGGCTGCCCCTATCAGTTCATGCGACTACACGATGGCCGGATCGCACGGCTGTTTTCACGGCCCGCGCTGCACAAGCCGATGTTTGTCGATGAGCTTGCTTTCGGCAACTTCCTGCTGTTCGCCCGCTTCAACAACAAACGCCGGGGCTTTCCGCTGTTCGATGATTTCAAGCCGGTGCCCGACGAATGGCTGGAGACGATCCGGCAGATTGGCGACACGCTCACGCTGGCCGTGAAGTGGCGGCAGGGCGATGTGCTGATGCTGGACAACACCCGCTTCATGCACGGCCGCACCGCGATCCTCGACAATGCCGAGCGCCAGATCGCGACCTATTTCGGCTACCTGAAGTTCGCCCTGCCCAATCCCGAAGAACCGGCCGACCCGATCTGGCGCCGGACCGACTTCGATCCCCCGCGCCCGCCGGAACACCTGGTCCAGCAGGCGCGCGAGCGGCTATGAGCCCAGGAATTCCTTCAATCGCTTGTGGAAGTGCCGGATCTTGGTCTCGCCATAATTGGCAAAGACGATTTCCTGCGACTTGATCGATTTCATGCCCTTCTGAACGTGCGGCAGATTGACCACGTCCTGGTTGAAGACCTTGGCCAGCATGCCAAGCTCAGGCGCATCGCAATAGTCATCGTCGAAATCCAGCCAGTGGACCTTCGCCGGGGCCGGGCGCGGCTGGCCTTTGGCGACGGGCAGCATGAACATGATCTCGTGGATGCACTCCTCCGGATTGTCGCCGTGCGGGCGGAACCGGTAGAAGATCGGGTTGAAGCAGCCCCACGGGCTGATGTTGGGAAACAGGTTGTAGTAGATCGTGTCGACGAATTCGGCATCGCTGACCTGATCGACCTCGTCCCCCACTACCGCGCGCCATTTCTCGCGGGCTGCCTCGGCCATCGCCTTGCGCCGTTCGAGGATCGGGCCGGTGGTGGTGGAATCGGGTTCCTCCTCCCAACCATCGGGCAGTCGTCCGCCAACCCAGTCGCATAGCTGGATATCGGCATGGTCCAGCTCGCCTTCCAGGTGATGGGCCTGATGATCGAAAATGCCGGTCCGGCCATCGCGCGCGGTCACGCGGACGCGGTCTTCGCCCAGCCGTTCATAGACGTTGCCGGACAGGGCATGACGCACGCGGGCATAGGTCTTGGCACCCTCCAACGGCTCGGCCACCAGCGCCGGATTGACGTGCGGGCTCAGCAACCCGTTGGGCGAGATCGCCCGTGACATGTTGCCGAACACGTCATACTTCGAATTGGCATCGCCCATCGTATCGAGCAGGGTCGGGTGGGTGGCGACGACGTGGTAGGCCTCCATGAAGGCCTCCTGCGCCACCTTCCAGTTGCAGCGCAGCTTCTTGGCGACATGGACCGCCTTGTAGCGCCGCTCGAACGGGATCGGCTCAAAGTGGCGGTCGATATCGCCGAGGAACTGCTCGAAGGGTTCGGCCTTGTCATCCGGGTTGATGAACACGAAGCCGCCCCACCTGCCGACCCGGACGGGCGGCAAGCTGTGGGTCTTTTCACTGACCGAGGGGAAGTCCCACTGGCAGGGCACTTCCTTCAGCGTGCCGTCGATCTTCCAGCCCCAGCCGTGAAACGGGCAGCGGAACTCCTTGAGGTGCTGCGCGTCCTCGGTGAGCAGCTGCCGACCGCGGTGGAGACAGGCATTGGGAAAGGCCTTGATCTCATCCGGCCCGGTGCGAACCACGATGTAGGAAAGGTTGGCGATGTCATAGACATGGCTGTCCCCGACATTGGGAATATCGTCTTCGTGGCAGGCCATCTGCCAGACCCGTTTCCACAGCCGCTCAACCTCAAGATCGAAGAAGTCGCGCGAGTAATAGATGCTGGGGTTCACGATCGTCGGCCCCGGCGGCATCGGGCAGTCCTCGCGCAGCTTGGCGGGCACCTGATGGGTGTCCATGTCCAGCAGTTCGTTATAGCTGATCCCCTTGGACCGGTTCGTGCCTGTCAAGGTCTCGACCATCTGCGTCCTCCTCCCGGCTGTCTCGCCATGTGACGGGAGAAGCTAGGCCGAGCAGCGCAAGCGGCCTTGACCTGAGTCAAAAGCCGCCCTCACAAAATGGCTAGCCAAGCGTCTGCGCCTCGCCCTGCTAGGTTCGACGGATGAGCAGAAGGAGAGTTGGATGCGACTGCAGGGCAAGACAGCGCTGATCACGGGGGGCGCATCGGGCCTCGGCAACGCCATGGTCCGGCGCTTTGTGGCCGAAGGCGCCGCGGTGATCATTGCCGATATCGACGATGCGAACGGCCAGGCCCTTGCTGCTGAGCTTGGTCAGCAGGCCAGCTTCGTCCATCTCGATGTCGCGCAGGAAGCGGACTGGCAAGGCGCCCTGGGCAGCGCCGCCAGTATCGATGTGCTGATCAACAATGCCGGCATCACCACCTATGGCTCGATCGAGGATGTCACGCTCGACCAGTTCAAGCACGAACTCGATATTGACGTGATCGGCGTGTTCCTGGGCTGCAAATATGCCGTGGCCAACATGAAGGGGCATGGCCGCGGCGGCTCGATCATCAACATGTCCTCGCTCGCCGGGATCCGGGCCAACGGCAACTTGGCGGCCTACAATGCCGCCAAGGCCGCTGTGACCTTGCTGACCAAGTCGGTCGCGATGCACTGCGCGACCAGCGGCTATGGCATCCGCTGCAATTCGATCCATCCGGGCGTGATCCACACCCCGATCCTCGACAAGGTGCTGGCCCAGGTGCCCAATCCGGACGAGGTCTATGCCGGCTGGGTCGCCACGCACCCGATCGGTCGGATCGGCAAGCCCGAGGAAATTGCGGCGATGGCCGTCTATCTCGCCTCGGACGAAGCTGGCTTCACCACCGGGGCCGAGTTCAAGGTCGATGGCGGCAGTTCGATATGAACCCGATCTCCTTTGCCGCCGGGATCGTCCCGGGTGCGGCATGACCGGGCTGTGGGTCGAACCTGAGCAATGGACCCCCACCCTGCTGCGCGAAGCCAAGGCTGCGCTGGCCGAGACGGGGCTGCCGCTGCTCGATGTCGAAGTCATCTGGATCAAGCCGGGCGACGACCTCGCCGCGCACAAGGCCTGCATTGATATCGGCGCGGAGCTGGGCGCCAAGAACGTGCTGTGCGTCTCGTCAGATCCCGACATGGGCGCCACCGCCGCCCGCCTCGCCGCGCTGTGCGAGCATGCCGAAGGATCGCAGATGCGGGTCGCCCTGGAATTCGGGATTTTCACCGAAGTGAGGAACCTGGAGATGGCACTCGCCGTTCTCGATGCCGTCGCTCACCCGCTACGGGCGCTGCTGATCGATCCGATCCATGTCGATCGCTCCGGCAGCGCGATTGAGGCCATCGCACAGGTGCCGCGCGAATTGCTGCCCTATGCCCAGTTCTGCGACGCACCAGCGGAGCGCCCAGACCCGTCAGATTTCAACGCGATCATCACCGATGCTATCGACCTGCGCGAGCAATGCGGTGAAGGCGGCCTGCCGCTTGGCGCAATGTACCGTGCCTTACCACCCGGCATCCCGCTTAGCATCGAACTGCGCTCAAAAGCCTTGCGCGAAGGCTTCCCGGACCTGGGTGAGCGCGCCAAGGCGGTCGCGGCGGCGACGCGCAACTGGCTGGCAGACCATTAGCATCGGCGGAACGTTATTGCGCAGACGCAAAGACTGAGCGCTCCGGCTGGTCTAGTATGCCGGGCATCAGCAGGGCTGCACCGGCGCAGGAAGGACCCGCACCATGACCGATTCCCGTCTGATCCAAAGTTACAAGACCGGGATAATTCTGGTTGTGGCGATTCTGGTCCTAGGCGTTGTCCTGTTTTTGGTTGCCCAGCCATTCATACCGGCGCTGGTCTGGGCGCTTACCCTGGCCGTGATGTGCCGCCCCTTTGAACGCAGGCTGCGCGCGCAAACCGGCTCGCCAGCAGTAGCTTCCGCCCTGGCCTTGCTGTTGGCTGCTGTCCTGGTTGTCATTCCCGGCATCCTGGTGATCTCAGCCCTGGTCGATCAGATCGTAGCCGGAGCTGGGACCTATGCCCCGCTGATGACGCCCGCAGGCATCCAGCAGCTCGGCGAGACATATCCCGAGCTGGCCCGCCTGTTCGCCAGCTTGCAGAACTGGCTGGGTCTGGAGCAACTGTACACGTTGCTGCCCCGACAATTGGCACTGTGGAGCGGCCGGCTGGTGCAGGAATCGGCCACCGGCATGGTCACCCTGCTACTGACCTTCTACTTCCTGTTCTATCTGCTGCGCGATGGCGATCGGGCGCTGGTGGCGCTGCGCGGCTTCGTGCCGCTGAGCCCGGAAGAATTCGATGAACTGGTCGGCAAAACCACCCAGACGGTCTTTGCTTCGGTCTATGCTACCGCCGCAGTCGCAGCGCTGCAGGGGCTGCTGGGCGGACTGATGTTCTGGGTGCTCGGCCTACCAGCGCCGCTGTTCTGGGGCGTGGTCATGGGCCTGCTGGCCATCGTACCGTTCTTGGGAGCCTTCGTAATCTGGGTGCCGGCAGCGATCAGCCTGGCCCTCGCCGGCGATTGGGGATCAGCCATCCTCCTGACGGTCTGGGGCACGATCGTGATCGGCCTGATCGACAACATCATCTACCCGATCCTGGTCGGCAAGCGCCTGTCGCTCCACCCGCTGATCTCGTTCATCGCGATCATCGGCGGTCTGTTGCTGTTCGGCCCGCACGGCATCGTTCTGGGCCCGCTGCTGGTGGCACTTACACAGGCAATGCTCCACATTGCGCGGGCCGAATTACGATCGGCGCGCAGCGATCCTGCTGCCGGTGTGCTGCAGGCATGAGCGAACCCCAGACGGATTTACACGTCGAGGACCCCGGACCAACAGGGCTGACTGCAACCGAGGCGCAGGGGAGACTAGCCGCTGAGGGTCCGAACGAGCTTGCCCGCCAGAGCCGTCGCCCCGTCTGGCGAATTGTGGGAGAAGTCCTGCGCGAGCCGATGCTGGCGCTCTTGCTGGGCGCCAGCCTGATCTACCTGGCCCTGGGCGACATTCACGAAGCCCTGATCCTGGCCGCCTTTGACGTCCTTTCGATCGTCATCACCGTTGTCCAGGAAAGCCGGACCGAGCGCGCGCTGGAAGCGCTGCGCGATCTCACCAGCCCCCGCGCCCTGGTCATCCGCGATGGTCAACGCCAGCGCATCGCCGGCCGCGAGGTCGTGCGCGGCGACCTGCTGATCCTGGCCGAAGGGGACCGGGTCCCGGCTGATCTATGGTTGAGCCAGAGCAATGGCCTGCAAGTCGATGAGTCCCTCTTGACTGGAGAATCGGCTCCAGTGGCCAAGCGGGCCGGAGATCGGCGGACCGACAGTTCCGTGACCAGGCCGGGCGGAGACAACCTGCCCTTTGCCTTCTCGGGA
>JAJTFU010000217.1:0-3782 GCA_021299075.1 Novosphingobium sp.
AATCGACGCTGCTCAATATCCTGGGCGGCCTTGATAGCGCCACCTCGGGTCAGGCCTGGTTTCAGGACACCGAGATCACCGCGCTCGATGCTGATGGACTGACCGAATATCGTCGCCGCTCTGTCGGCTTCGTCTTCCAGTTCTACAACCTGATTGCAGCCCTGACCGCGCGCGAGAACGTGCAGCTGATCACCGATATCGCCGAACGGCCGATGGCGCCTGAGGATGCATTGGCCCTGGTCGGACTGGAGGACCGCCTCGATCACTTTCCAGCCCAGCTTTCGGGCGGTGAGCAGCAGCGCGTCGCCATTGCCCGGGCGATTGCCAAGCGCCCGCAGGTACTTCTGTGCGACGAGCCGACCGGCGCCCTCGACAGCCAGACCGGAATCAGGGTCCTCTCGGCGCTGGAAGCAGTCAACCGGGAGATCGGGACGACGGTGATGATCATCACTCACAACGTTGTCATCGCCGACATGGCTGACGAGGTGATTCATTTCGCTGACGGCGCCATTGCTTCGCATCGCAGCAACAAGACCCGCAAGGCGGCGGGGACACTGGCCTGGTGAGAAGCCTGCCGCCCCTGACCCGCAAGCTGCTGCGTGATCTGTGGCGACTGCGCGGCCAAGGGCTGGCGATCGCCTTGGTCATGGCCGCCGGGGTGGGAATGGCGGTCATGTCCTATGGGATGATGCGCAGTCTCGAGGCGACGCGCAGTGCCTATTATGAAGGTTATGGCCTGGCCCAGGTCTGGGTGCCGCTGCGCCGCGCGCCTGATAGCCTGGCGCGCGACATCGCCGCAGTGGACGGAGTGGCCACGGTCGAAACGCGGATTTCGGGCGCTGCAACGGTCGACCTGCCGGGTATTGCCGAACCGGTTCAGGCCCAACTTCACTCCCTGCCGGTCACGCTCAATCGGCTGGTACTGCGCAGCGGGCGGATACCGCGGGTCGATGCTCCGAATGAAGTCCTGGCCAACGAAGCCTTCGTCCAGGCCGCCCGGCTGCCGCTCGGCTCCAGGGTGCCGATCCTGGTCTATGCCAAGCGTATCGAATTGATTCTGGTCGGCACAGCGATCTCGCCCGAGCACATCTATGCCGTGGCGCCCGGCCAGATCTTTCCCGACAATCGCCGCTTCGGGATCATCTGGATGGCGCGCGAACCGCTATCCGCAGCACTCGACATGCGCGATGGCTTCAACGAGGTCCTGCTGCGGCTTGCTCCGGGAGCTAAGGAGGCCGAAGTGATCCGGAGGGTCGATCGGATTAGCGCCGCCTATGGTCCGTCCGGGGCCTTTGGCCGCAGCCTCTCCATCTCCGATCGGTTCCTGTCGAGCGAGATCGAGCAACTGGAGACGACGGTACGGATCCTGCCGCCGATCTTTCTGGCTGTCTCCGCCTTCCTGCTCAATATCCTGCTCGCCAGACTGATCGATACCGAGCGCGAGATCATCGGTTTGCTCAAGGCCTTCGGCTACCGTAACCGGACAATTGCCTGGCATTATGCCCAGTTGGCCGTTCTGCTGTCTGGCGGCGGGGTCTTGCTGGGTTGGTTGCTGGGTGGTTGGCTGGGCCGCGGGATCGCGGGGATCTACCAGGACTATTTCGCCTTTCCGTTCCTAGCCTTCTCGGCCGGGGCAGACAGCTATCTTGCCTCGGGCGGTCTGGCCCTGGCGGCAGTCCTGACCGGAGCCTTTACTGCGGTCTGGCGGGCGCAGCGCCTGCCGCCGGCTGATGCCATGCGGCCACCAGCACCGTCGCGCTACTCCAACAACCGCCTTACCAATTGGCTGGTCCAACGCTTGCCGGACGAACCGAGCTATGTCGCTTCGGCCAGTTCGACCGACAATTTCGAGCGGATGATCCAGCTGGTCTTTGAACGCGGCCAGCGTGCCGACCTGGCCCTGGCCTTTGCCGAAGCACGCGATCCCCGGATCGCACGTGAACTGACCAGCCTGCCAGGCGTCCAGCGCGCCGAAGGCTATCGCGCCGTCGCGGTCGAGCTGGTCCAGGGCGCGCGGCGCGAACGCGAGGCGATACTGGGCCTGCCGCCAGGCGCCGCATTGATGCGAATTGTGGCTCTGGATGGTTCGGTCCAGGCCTTGCCGCCAAACGGCGCGCTCATCTCCAGTCAATTAGCGCGCAAACTGAACCTGGCGGCTGGTGACCTGGTCGAGGTGCAGGTTACGGAAGGCAGACGCCCCCGCTTTCGTTTGCCAATCGCCAGGGTGGTTGATGTCCCGCTGGGCGCGGCCGTGGTGATCGATCGACGTCAGCTCAACCGGCTGATGCAGGAAGGTGATCTGGTCAGCGGCGCTTACCTGATGATCGATCCGGCACGAACAGGCGAACTCTATCGCGCACTCAAGGCGACACCGCAGGTCGTCTCGGTGACGGTCGCCGCCAATGCAGTGCGGGGTATTCGGGAAACCGTCGCGGAATCGATGGGGATCGTGACGCTGTTCAACACGCTGTTCGCCATGCTCTGCTGGGCGAGCAGATCATCCTGGCGATCGCCGCCCTGCCCCTGGGGCTGCTGCTGGGTATCGCCCTGTCACGCTATATCGCTGCCAGCTTTTCATCTGACATGTTCATGATCCCCGCTGCGGTGAGCGCGCGTACGTTGGGAGAAGGCATCTTCGTGGTGCTGGCTGCCGCCGCCGCAACCGCTATTCTGATCCGGCGCAGCGCCGATCGCCTGGACCTGGTCCGGGCGCTCAAGACCAGGGAGTGACCATGCCGAAGAAGATTCTCACCGGCCCGCGCCTGGTACTGATCCTGCTGCTGGCTGCCCTTGCCATCGGCGGCTGGCTGATGATCCGCAAGCCAGCCGTCGAGGTCGATACCGGACGCGTCGAACGCGGCGCAATGACCGTGACCATCGACGATCAGGGCGAAACCCGGGTCCGCGAACTCTACACAATTGCTGCACCGGTGACCGGTGAGTTGCTGCGACTAGATCACGAACCAGGCACTGCGGTGAAGGCCGGTGCAGTACTGGCGGAGATCGAGCCAATCCGGCCATCGCCGATCGACCGCCGCTCCTATGATGAAACGCTCGACCGGATCGGCGGGCTTCAAGCCGAACTGGCGGCGGCCCGGGCTCGCGTGCAGGAAGCGCGGGCGAGTGAGCAGCTTGCCCGAACCAGTCACCAGCGGATTGAGTCCCTGGCTGCACGCGGCTTTGCCTCGCGCGCGCAAATCGATGCGGCCCGCAGCGCGCTGCAGGGTGCCCGGGCAGCACGCGTGGCGGCCGAACAAGGCGCCGATGCCGCACTGCACGGATTGCGCGCGACCGAGGCCAGCCTGCGTGGCGGCAGCAATCGGGCACCGGCGGGCCAAGTGGTCCAGGTTCGCGCGCCGATCGCCGGAGTGGTCCTGAGCCAGCTCCACGAAAGCGGCGGCCCGGTCACGGCCAGCACTCCTTTGCTAGAGATTGGCGATCCCACGCAGCTTGAAATCGTCGCCGAGCTGTTGAGTGCCGATGCGGTCAGGATCGCGAAGGGCGCAGCGGTAGAGATTGCCGCATGGGGCGGCGACAAGCCGCTGCAGGGTAAGGTGCGCCTGGTCGAGCCGCTCGGCTTCCGCAAGATCAGTGCCCTGGGGGTGGAAGAGCAGCGCGTGCGTGTGATCATCGATCTGGCAGGGCCACAGGGCGATTGGCAGCGTCTGGGCCATGGTTACCGCGTCGGTGTGCGCATTGCACAGTGGACGGCTGCAGATGTCCTGCAAGTGCCGATCGGCGCGCTGTTCCGACAGGGCGACGGCTGGGCGGCCTACACGATT
>JAJTFU010000217.1:3836-6496 GCA_021299075.1 Novosphingobium sp.
GGGCCCGCCTGGTCCAGGTCAGCGTGGGGCAGATGAATGCCGAGACGGCCGAAGTGCGCGCCGGCTTGAAGGCCGGCCAGCGGGTCATCCTTCACCCTGGCGCCAAGGTGACTGACGGATTGCGGGTACAAGTCATCGACTGAGGCTGAGAGGGGATCGCGGGGAAACCTGGGTCAACCTCCTGGTCGGGTGCCTGCGCTGCCCCTTCTCCGTTCCGCAATACGCCGCTTTCGGTTGCAGCCAGGTCCTGCTAGGCGCGCTCCATGCTTAACCTTACCGGCATTACGGTTCGCCTTGGCGGGCGGACGATCATTGACGATGCGACTGCGAAGTTGCCGCCGCGCGGGCGCATTGGCCTGATCGGGCGCAATGGCGCGGGCAAGTCCACGCTGGTGCGCGTGATCGCCGGGATGCTCGAGGCCGATACCGGCGAGGTGACGATGCCGCGCGGGAGCCGGTTGGGTTATATCGCGCAGGAAGCACCGGGCGGGGATGCCACGCCGTTCGAGACTGTGCTGGCCGCCGATACCGAACGCGCGGCGCTGATGCTGGAAAGCGAGACCTGCCACGACGCGCACCGTCTGGCCGAGATCCACGAGCGGTTGATCACGATTGAGGCCCATTCCGCGCCAAGCCGCGCAGCCCGTCGAACCACCTCGATCTGGAAGCCGTGCTCTGGCTGGAAGACTTCCTGCGGTCATACCCCGCGACAATCCTGCTGGTCAGCCACGAGCGGGACTTCCTCAACAACGTGGTCGATCACATCCTGCACCTCTCCGCCGGTAAGCTGACGCTCTATCCCGGTGGCTATGACGCCTTCGAGCGCCAGCGCGCTGAGCGCCAGGCCCAGCTCGCCTCGGCGCGGGAAAAGCAGGAAGCCTTGCGCGACCGACTGCGCGACTATGTGGCCCGCAATTCCGCGCGGGCCTCTACCGCGAAGCAGGCGCAGTCGCGCGCCAAGGCCCTGGCCAAGCTGCAGCCGATCGCCGAGATGATCGACGATCCTTCGCTCCAGTTCGATTTCCCTGATCCGGACGAGCTGCGTCCACCATTGATCACGCTCGATCTGGCGGCAGTCGGTTATGGCGAAACGCCCGTGCTCCAGCGGCTCAACCTGCGGATCGATCCTGATGACCGGATTGCGCTGCTTGGCCGCAACGGTAACGGCAAGACCACCCTGGCGCGCCTGCTTTCGGCGCAGCTTGCTCCGCTGGAAGGGTCGATTACCGCCAGCGGCAAGATGCGCGTGGGTTATTTCACCCAGTACCAGGTTGAGGAGCTCGACCGCTCGGAAACACCGCTCCAGCACATGACCGTGCTGATGAAGGGTGCGAGCCCGGCGGCGGTGCGGGCCCAGCTTGGCCGGTTCGGATTTTCAGGACCCAAGGCCACGACCGAAGTCGGCAAGTTGTCGGGCGGCGAACGTGCGCGCCTGGCGCTGGCGTTGATCACGCGCGAGGCGCCGCATATGCTGATCCTCGACGAGCCGACCAACCACCTGGACGTCGACACGCGCGAGGCGCTGATTCAGGCGCTCAACGCCTATTCCGGCGCCGTGGTGATCGTCAGCCACGACCGGCACATGCTGGAGACGACGGCTGACCGGCTGGTGCTGGTCGATGGCGGCACTGCCAGGGAGTTCGATGGCTCAATCGACGATTACATCGCCTTTGTGCTCGCCAAGGATCCCTCCCAGCCCCGCAGCAGCGGCGAGCATGACAATGACAATCGCAAGATCAACAAGAAGGACCAGCGCAAGGCCGCTGCCGAAGCCAGAGAAAAGGGCCAAGTGATGCGCAAGCGCGCCAATGCGGCCGAGGCCGAGCTGGCCAAGCTGACCGCCCAGCTCAAGGCGGTCGATCAGGCCATGTTCGACCCCAAGAGCGCCGAGGCTCGCTTGGCCAAGCTGACCATGACCGAGCTGATGAAGCACCGGGCCGAACTGGAAGTGCAGATCGCGGCGGCCGAGACTGCCTGGCTCGAGGCCAGCGAAGCACTCGAAGCACTCGTCGCGTGACGCGGAGGCCGGCATGAGCGTTGCCTTCCGGCGCGACGGTGACGAGGAGCATCTCGAACCGAAGTTCGGGCTGCCGATTCCACCCGGGCCGAACCTGGTGACTCCGCGCGGCCTGGCTCTGATCAACGAACAGGTAACCCGGCTGGAAGCACAACTTGCCGAACTGGCCGGTGCCGCAGACGACGATCCGCAGCTTATGTCGGCCAAACGCAACCTGCGCTATTGGCACACCAGGCAGATTACCGCCGAACTGGCCCCACAACCTTCGGGTGAAACAGTCGAGTTCGGTGTCCGCGTTACCTTCCGGCTAAACGGCAAGGAACGGACCTTGGGCATTGTCGGCGATGACGAAGCCGATCCGGCCGCAGGGCTGGTATCCTGGAGCGCTCCCCTGGCCCGCGCGCTGATGGGGGCCGAAGTGGGCGAAATGCTCGATTTCGGCGGAAATGCCGACGCCATCGAAGTCCTGGCAATCGCAATCATCAGCTGACTTCGCAACGCAGGATTGACGCTCCGTTTTCCCGTGGCATGGTGCATTGCAAAGCAAAACCGAATGGACGCGGAGGGGATGGGTATGCGGCGCAAGGTAGTGCTGGCGGCATTGCTGCTGGGGACAAGCGGGCTGATTGCCGGGTGCGATCAG
>JAJTFU010000054.1 GCA_021299075.1 Novosphingobium sp.
GCCACCACGCATCGCCGGGCTGATCGAGGTTCGCAATGTCGGCCTGCTGACCCGCCCGGTGACAAGCTTCGTGCCGCTGGCGCTGGCGCTGCGGCTCGATCCCGCCGCACCGCGCCTACCGGAAGAGCCCGAAGTGCTGACGATCGAAGGGATCGACCTGCCCTGCCTGGCGCTCTGGCCCGACAGCCCGGTCCTGGCCTTGCGGGCCGAAGCAGCACTGGAACGGTGGGGGCTTTCAATTGACGCGCAGCAGTCCCACATTGGCGGGCGAACATGACTGCAATCGATTCCGCCCCTGCGCGGCAACGCGTGCTTCTCGTCACCGGCCTGCTCGGGGCGGGCAAGACGACTGCACTCAAGGTGCTGGAAGATCTCGGCTGGGAAACGATCGACAATTTCCCGATCCGCCTGCTCGACCGTCTGATCGACAGCCCCGATGCGCCGCGCAACGAATTGCGCCCGCCGCTGGCGATCGGCTTTGATGCCCGCACGCGCGGCTTCGATCCCAACAAGGTGATCGAGCGCGTGAAGAAGCTGGTGCAGCGTCCCGACCTCGAACTGACCACCCTGTTCCTGGACTGTGCCGGCGCGGAGCTGGAGCGGCGCTATAATGAGACCCGCCGCCGCCACCCGATGGCACAGGATCTGCCGGTGACCACCGGCATCGCCTCGGAACGCGAACTGCTGGAGCCGCTGCGGCGCTGGGCCGACATGGTGATGTCGACCACCGAGTTCACCAGCAACGATCTGCAGCAGGCGATCCGGGAGCGCTTTGCCGACAGTGCCCCCAAGGGCACGACAGTCACGGTCACCAGCTTTGGCTTCTCGCGCGGGATGCCGCCGATCGCCGATCTGGTGTTCGACATGCGTTTCCTGGACAATCCGCACTGGGATCCGGAGCTGCGCCCGCTGACCGGGCGGGACCCGGCGGTGGGCGAACACATCGCCCGCGATCCCGCCTGGGACGATGCCTTCGGCCGGATCCGCGACCTCGTGCTGATGCTGCTCCCCCGCTATGCCGCGCAGGGCAAGGCCTATGTCAACATTGCCTTCGGCTGCACCGGCGGACGGCATCGCTCGGTCTATTCGGCCGAACAGCTGGCTGCGGCGCTGATCGAGGCCGGTTTCACCCCCACGGTCATCCACCGCAACCTGGGCTCGCGCGCGGCTGACCTGGTCGAAGGAAAACATTGACCATGCCCGCGTTCGGCGTCATGGCCCTGCGCCACTTTCCGGCGGGATTCGCCGGGCTGGCAGTTCGGAGCATCCCCCTCGCATGATCGGCCTGATCCTGGTTACCCACGGCAAGCTTGCCGAGGAATTTGTCCACGCCATGCAGCATGTGGTCGGCCGCCAGGATGCGGTGGCAACGGTCTGCATCGGCCCCAATGACGACATGGAAGCCCGCCGCCGCGAGATTGCCGATGCGGTAAAGGCGGTCGATGGCGGCAACGGCGTGATCATTCTAACCGACCTGTTCGGCGGCACCCCTTCGAACCTGGCGATTTCGCTGATGCAGGCCGGCAAGGTCGAAGTGATCGCCGGGATCAACCTGCCGATGCTGATCCGGCTGGCCAAGGCGCGCACCTGCATGACGCTGCAGAAGGCGACCGAGGCAGCCCGCGATGCCGGGCGCAACTACATCACGATCGCATCGGAGTTTCTTGGCCAGGACGCATAACCGTCGGCTGCGGGGTGGGGGAAACGAGCATGTCTGAGGCGCGGGAAACCGTCGAAATCGTCAACAACCGGGGCCTGCACGCGCGGGCCAGCGCCAAGTTCGTCAATGCCGTGGCGCAGCTCTGCAATGGACTGACCGTGCGGGTTGAAAAGGACGGCAACGAGGCCGCCGGTGGTTCGATCCTGGGCCTGATGATGCTGGGCGCGGCCAAGGGTGACAGCGTGGAGATCATCGTCAGCGGCGAAGGCTGTGAACCGGCGCTGCTCAAGCTGGTCGGCCTGGTCAAGGACGGCTTCGGCGAAGACTGACATGTCCCGCCGCCAGATCACCGGCTTTTCCAATCCCACAGTCAAAGCGCTGCGGGCGCTCAGGGACAAGAAGCACCGCAAGGCCGCGGGCCAGTTCCTGGCCGAAGGCCTGCGCCTGCTGACTGACGCGCGCGAGAGTGGGCGCCAGCCCGAAATACTGGTCATGGCCGAGGGGCGCGATCCGCACCCGTTGCTGGCGGCGCTTGAGGCCGATGTGCTGGCCGCTGGCGGCGAAGTGATTGAGACCAGCGCCGATATCCTCAGCAAGATTACCGGCAAGGATAACCCCCAGGCCGTCTGCGGCGTGTTCACCGAGTTTGATACCACCCTGGCAGCGCTGGATCGCAGCACGGCGAAACTATGGCTGGTCGCCCAGGCGCTGCGCGATCCGGGCAATCTTGGCACCATGCTGCGGACCGGCGATGCGGTGGGTGCAGGCGGGCTGATCCTGATCGACGATTGCGCCGACCCCTTCTCGGCCGAGGCCGTGCGCGCCAGCATGGGTGCCGTCTTTACCCAGCAGATTGCCCAGGCCCGGTGGGAAGAATTCCTTCCGTGGCTGCGCAGCGGAGCGGGTCAACTGGTCGCCGCCAGCTTGCGCGATGCCGTGCCTTATCGCGGTGCGCCCTATGCGGCGCCGTGCTTCATCCTAGTCGGCAACGAGAGCCGCGGTCTGCCTGAGGAATACGAGCAGGCTTGCGACCTGCGCGTCACCATGCCGATGAAGGGCCGCGCCGACAGTCTGAATGCGGCGGTGGCCGGGGCCGTGCTGGCCTATGAAGTGCTGGACGCACTGGGCGACTAGGCCGTTCAGGTGGCGATCAGGCATTAGCCGCGATAAGGGAAGGCATGATCCGCCAAGCTCTTCTCGCCGCCCTTCCCCTCCTCGCTGCCTGCGCTACCCCGCAGACTGTCGCTGACGCCGAGCCGGAGGGCAGCCCCAACGGCCCGCTCACCACCTGGGCCTTCGTGTCGATCGATGGGCAGAAGCCGGTGTCCGACAGGGCCGAACTGCGCATCTACCAAAAGCGCATCGCTGCGACGGTCGGTTGCAATGGCCTCGGCGGCGATCTCGAATTGACCAAAGACGGGCGGATGAAGGTCGGCCCGATGGTCTTGACCATGATGTACTGCGAAGGCCTGATGGAGCAGGAGCGCGCAGTGTCTGAACTGCTTGGCGCCTCACCCAACTTCTTTATCGAGAACGGGCGAATGGGCATCAAGTCCGGCCAGCACGTGGCCGAACTGGTCCGCAAGCGCGATTAATCTGCCTCTTCCGTGGCCGGAGCCTCGCTGCCGCTATAGCGCGGCGCCGCCTCGATGAGCGGAACCCCCTCGATCTCGCGCTTGCCGATCTCGATGCCCTTGTCACGCAACCGTTTGCCGGATGAGACGACGTTGCGTTCAAAGCTGGACACGAACTTGTTGTAGTTGTTGACCGCGCTTTCCAGCCCGCCACCGACCCGTTTGAGGTGTTCTGCAGCGACCGCAATCCGGTCGTAAAGCTCAGCTCCAGCCTTGCCGATCTCGACTGCCTCGCGCGCCAGCTGGTCCTGCTTCCAGACCATGGCAACGGTTCGGGCAATCGCAACCAGGTTGGTAGGAGTGGCGAGCAGAACCTTGTTGTGGAATGCGAAATCCCACAGCTCCGGGTCGTGCTCAAGCGCTGCGGCGACGAAGTGCTCGCCCGGCACGAACATCACCACATAGTCCGGCGCATCGTCGAACTGGCTCTGGTAGGCCTTGGCTCCCAGCGTCGCGACATGGTTCCGCATTGACCGGGCATGGAGATCGAGATGGCGCTTGCGCTCGGCATCGTCATTGGCCTCGAACGCCGCCTGATAGGCGTTGAGCGAGACCTTAGCGTCGATGACCAGTTTCTTCTGCCCCGGCACGTGGACAATCGCATCGGGTCGCAGCCGGCCGTCCTCGGTCTCCAGCGAATGCTCGAGTGCGAAATCGGTGTGTTCGGACAGGCCGCACTGCTCCAGCACGTTCTGCAACGCCCGCTCACCCCAGCGACCGCGGGCCTTGGGGGCGTTGGTGAGTGAGTTGCCCAGTCGCGCAGCCTCCGCCCGGACCTGCTCCTGCCCTTCGCGCAGCGACTGGATCAGGCCAGTGAGCTGGCCAAAGGCATCAACCCGCTGCTTTTCCAGCGACTGGACCTGGACTTCATAGCTCTTGAGCCGCTCATCGACCGGCGCGAGCAGCGCCTTCAGTCGTTCCGCGCTCTTCTCTTCAGACTGGGTCAGTCGTTCCTGCGCGCGGTTGAGCAAGACCTCCTGCGCCTGGGCAAGGATCTTCGCGCCGGCATTCTCGAATTCCTTCTTAAGCGATTCCTGCGCCGTGAGCAGCTCGGCCTTTTGCTGCTCAAAGTTGGCGGCATTGGCCTTCAGCGTCGCATTCTCGATCGAAGCGTCGCTCAATTCCTTCGCGGCCTGGCGGAAACGTGCGTCGAGATCCTTGGTCCCGGCCTCCTGCTCAGCCAGCCGCGCGCGCAAATCGGCGGCCGGACGCGAGCCAAAAAACCAGCCAAGGCCGGTACCTGCCGCAAGACCGAAAACGAGGATCAAAATGAGAGTGGGCGTGGAGTCCATAACCCCACGCTAAACAGAACGGAGCGGGAACGCCAGCCCTATCAGGCGACCTTGCGCAGCTTATCCAGCTTCTTGAGCGCCATCTGCCGCTTCAGCCGGCTGAGGTGGTCGATGAACAGGATGCCTTCGAGGTGGTCCATCTCGTGCTGCAGGCAGGTTGCCAGCAGGCCGTCCATCTCTTCCTCGTGAGTCTTGCCATCCAGGTCCTGCCAGCGGGCGCGGATCCGGGCCGGACGTTCGACGTCGGCGTAGATTTCCGGGACTGAGAGACAGCCTTCGGAATAGACCGAAAGATCTTCCGAGGGATGGAGGATTTCCGGGTTCACGAACACCCGCGGCTCTTTCTTGAGCGGCTGGTGCGTGTGCGAATGGCCGCCGTGGGCGGTGCAGACTTCCGGCTCGGCATCCGGGTCTTCCGGCTGAAGATCGATCACCAGTACCCGCAGCGGCACGCCGACCTGGATTGCGGCCAGGCCAATGCCGGGGGCATCGTACATGGTCTCGAACATGTCGGCGACGAGCGTCTTGAGCTCGTCATCAAACTTGGTGACGGGTTCGGAGATCACCTTGAGACGGGGATCGGGAACTTCGATGATTTCGCGGATAGCCATAGCGGGCAAATAGGCGGCAAAGTGCCAAATCGCAAGGCGGCTGCGTCGATCAGTCTGATCGACTAACCCATCGGTCGCCGCGCGCGGAGCGCCTGGGCCAGCGTGCCTTCGTCAAGGTAATCGAGTTCGCCGCCCACCGGCAGGCCGTGGGCCAGCTGGGTGATCCGCACTGGGAAGCCTTCCAGCCGCTCGGCGATATAATGCGCGGTGGTCTGGCCTTCGAGGGTGGCGTTCATGGCGAGCACCACCTCGTCGATCCCACCGGCGGAAACGCGCTGGATCAACGCGGCAATGCTCAGGTCTTCGGGCCGCACCCCTTCCAGCGCCGAAAGCCGCCCACCCAGGACGTGATAGCGGCCGGTAAACAGCCGTGCGCGATCCAGTGCCCACAGGTCCGCCACATCCTCCACCACGCACAGGGCGCGCTGATCGCGGCGCGGATCGGTACAGATCGCGCAGGGATTGGTCGTATCGACATTGCCGCAGGTATCGCATTCGACCAGCCGCTCGGCCACGCCTTCTAGCGCAGCGAGCAGCTGCACCAATGACGTTTCGCGCCGCTTGATCAGCCACAATACCGCGCGCCGAGCCGAACGCGGGCCAAGCCCGGGCAGGCGCGACAAGGCCTGAGTCAGTGTCTCGATCTCTTGCGATGCCATGGCCGCCTCGATAGGGCGAAGCGAAGCCAAGCGAAAGCCACCAATGCGCATCATCTTCATGGGTACCCCGGACTTTGCCGTACCTGCGCTGGAAGCGCTGGTCGCGGCGGGGCATGAAGTGGTTGCCGCCTATACCCAGCCGCCCCGCCCCGGCGGTCGGCGCGGGAAGGAGCTGACCCCCACCCCGGTGCACCGCAAGGCCGAGGAACTGGGGATTGCAGTGCGCCATCCGGCCTCGCTCAAGGGGGTGGAGGAGCAGGCAGCCTTTGCCGCGCTTGATGCCGACATTGCCGTGGTTGCGGCCTATGGCCTGATCCTGCCGCAGGCCGTCCTGGACGCGCCGAAGCATGGCTGCCTCAACCTCCATGGCTCGATCCTGCCGCGCTGGCGCGGGGCGGCGCCGATCCCGCGGGCGATCCTGGCCGGCGATGCCGAAACCGGGGTGGACCTCATGCGGATGGAGGCCGGACTCGATACCGGGCCCGTTCTGCTGGAAGGCCGCACGCCAGTTGACCGGAAGACTGCCGGGGAGCTGACCGAGGAGGTGGCGCAGATCGGTGCACGACTGATCGTGGATGTGCTGGCCAACCTTTCCGCCTATCCGGAACGGCCCCAGCCGGACAACAGCGTGACCTATGCCAAGAAGATCGACAAGGCCGAGACCCGGCTCGACTTTGCGCAGGACGCCGCCCAGGTCGAACGCCAGATCCGTGCGTTTTCTCCGGCGCCGGGTGCGTGGTTCGAATACCAAGGCGAACGCTGCAAGGTGCTCGCGGCCGACATCACTGACGGGAGCGGGGCACCGGGCGAGGTGCTGGATGACCAGCTGACCATCGCTTGCGCCGAAGGTGCGATCCGCCCGACCTTGGTACAACGCGCAGGTCGGCCGGTGATGCCGACGGCGGATATGCTGCGCGGCTGGGCGATTGCATCAGGGACCTCGCTCACTTGACCCGCTTCGCCCTCACCCTTGAATTCGACGGGACACCGTTCTTCGGCTTGCAGCGGCAGGCTCATGGACCTTCGGTGCAGCAGGCGGTGGAAGAGGCTGTGCACGCAACGACGGGGGAGACCGTGACCCTGCACGCTGCTGGCCGAACTGACGCAGGCGTTCACGCTCTCGGAATGCGCGCACATGTCGAGGTGGCGAAGGACATTGATGCCTTCCGGCTGATGGAAGCGGTCAATCACCACCTCCGCCCTGCCCCGATCGCCGTGCTAGCCTGCGAGGCCGTGCCGGACGACTGGCACGCCCGGTTTTCCTGCATTGGCCGCGAGTACCTCTATCGGATCGCCAACCGCCGCGCGCCTTTGACATTGGACGTTAAGCGCGCCTGGCAAGTTGCCCAGCCGCTTGATGCCGAAGCCATGCACCGCGCGGCGCAGGCGCTGGTCGGGCGGCATGACTTTACCACCTTCCGCTCGGTCCACTGCCAGGCGCAGAGCCCAGAGAAAACGCTCGATCTGCTCAAAGTCGAGCGGGTCGGCGAGGAAGTCCACATCCGTGCCGCCGCGCGATCGTTCCTGCACCACCAGGTCCGCTCGATGGTCGGGTGCCTAGCGCTGGTTGGCATGGGCCGCTGGCGCGAGGAGCAGGTTGGCGAGGCACTTACCGCCCGCGACCGGTCGGCGCTGGGGCTGAATGCGCCGAGCGAGGGACTCTATTTCGTCCGCGCGCTTTACCCGGGCGAATGAGCCACTAGGTTGCGATCCGAAACCAAGGATTCGGGAGACAACCAATGGCCTTCACCGGCAAGCAACTCACCACCCAGCTCGATGCCGATGGCACGCTGACCGTCCAGCTCAATGACAAGACCTGGGACGATCCCAAGCCCGGCCAAGTGCTGATCAAGGTTGAGGCGACGCCGATCAACCCGTCTGACCTGGGCCTGCTGTTTGCCAGCGCCGATACCGACAACGCGGTCTATTCGCCCGGCAAGGTCGTGGCCAAGATGCCCGAGAACGCCACCCGCGCGATGAAGGCCCGCCATGGCATGGCCATGCCGGCTGGCAACGAGGCTGCCGGGATCGTGGTCGCCGCCGGCGAAGGCTGCGAGCAGCTGATGGGCAAGCGGATCGCCTGCGTCCCCGGCACGGCCTATGGCTCCTATGCCTATGCCGATCCCAACATGGGCTTTGAGGTGGCAGATGGCGTGACTGCCGAACAGGCCGCCAGCTCGTTCGTCAATCCGATGACCGCGCTGGGCTTTGTCGAGACGATGAAGCTGGAAGGCTACACCGGCATCGTTCACGCCGCTGCCGCATCGAACCTGGGGCAGATGCTGGTCAAGATCTGCCTTGAGGACGGTATCCCGCTGGTCAACGTGGTCCGTTCGGACGCGCAGGTGAAGCTGCTCAAGGACCTGGGCGCCACCCATGTCCTTAACATGACCGACTCCGATTACATGCCCAAGCTGATCGACGCGATCGCCGAGACCAAGGCAATGATCGGCTTTGATCCAATCGGTGGCGGCACCGTTGCCAGCCAGTTCCTGACCGCCATGGAAGCCGCTGCCAGCCGCGGCGCTGCCTTTAGCCGCTATGGTTCGAACGCGGCCAAGAAGGTCTGCATCTACGGCGCACTGGACCTCGGTCCGACGATCCTCAACCGCGCCTTTGGCCTGACCTGGGACCTGTCGGGCTGGCTGCTGACGCCCTTCATGATGAAGGCCGGGCCAGAGATCGTCGGGCGGATGCGGGCGCGGGTGATGAAGGACCTGACCACCACCTTCGCCAGCCACTATGCCAAAAAGGGCACCCTTGAGGACATGCTGACCAAGGATGCAGTGACCATGTACAACGCCCGCCGCACGGGCGAGAAGTACCTGGTTACGCCGCACGGCTGATGTCCTTGCTTCCTTTCCCCCTTGATGGGGGAAGGATACAAAGACTTGGTCGCGCAGCGGCCTAGTCGGAGTTGGATGGGGGTGATTGCGCCTTCGGACACAGCACCTATTGGATAGCGCACCCCCACCCAACCTCCCCCATCGAGGGGGAGGAGAGCTTTCGTCCGACACTGAAGTCGTTCGCCGAACCGCTGATTGACAGCGCTGGCCCCGGGCGGGAAGCCTGGGGCCAGACTGGGGGAGATGTCACCGATGAAGACTGCCAACCGCACCACCTCGCGCCTGGCCCTGGCGCTGAGCCTCGCAGCTCTGCCCGCTGCCGTCCAGGCCCAGGACGCCAAGGAAGCGCCCAAGTGGGACGTGTCCGCGCCGCCGGGGATGAAGGTGCGCGAAGTGCCGATCTCGGTCGAGGAAGGCACCTGGATGAACCTCGACGTCAGCCCGGACGGGCAGACCGTGGCCTTCGATCTGCTGGGTGACATCTACACCATGCCGATCAGCGGCGGCACGCCGACCCGGATCTCGGAAGGCCTGCCCTACGAAACCCAGCCGCGCTTCTCGCCCGATGGCAAGCGGATCGCCTTCACGTCGGACCGCGGCGGCGGCGACAACATCTGGATCATGAACCGCGACGGCAGCGACAAGCGCCAGCTGACCAACGAGAGCTTCCGCCTGCTCAACCAGCCGAGCTGGAGCCCGGACGGACAGTACATCGTTGCCAAGAAGCACTTCACCACCGGGCGCTCGCTCGGCACCGGTGAGGTCTGGATGTACCACGTTTCGGGCAGCGACGGCGTGCTGCTGGTCAAGCGGCCGAGTGAGCAACACCAGAAGGAGCTGGGTGAGCCGATCTTCGCCCCCGATGGCAAGCACGTCTACTACACCCGCAACACCACGCCGGGTCCGATCTTCGAATATGCGCAGGACAGCAACAACCAGCTCTTCGCGATCGAACGCTATGACCTGGAGACCGGCAAGATTGACAGCATGATCGGCGGCGAAGGCGGCGCGGTGCGCCCCACCCCCTCGCCCGACGGCAAGAAGATCGCCTATGTCCGCCGCGAGGCGACCCAGCCGCGGCTCTATGTCCGTGACCTGGCCACCGGTGAGGACCTGGCCACCGGTGAGGACCGCATGGTCTATGACGCGCTCGACACGGACGTGCAGGAGACCTGGGCCGTCACCGGGGTCTATCCCAACATGGCCTGGACGCCGGATTCGGCCAGCCTGGTGGTCTGGGCCGGCGGCAAGCTCAACCGGGTTGACCTGGCCTCGGGCAAGAGCACGATCATTCCCTTCAAGATTTCCGACAGCCGCGGCGTGATCGATCCGCCGCGCCCGGCGGTCGCTGTCGCCCCGGACACTTTCGAAACCAAGATGCCGCGCGGGGCCAACGTCTCGCCCGATGGCAAATCGGTGGTTTTCGAGACGCTGGGCAAGCTCTGGATCAAGCCGATGGCCGGCGGCGAACCGCGCCGGCTGACCACCGATGATGCCGCTATGGAGGCCTACCCCTCGTGGTCGGCTGACGGCAAGAAGCTGGCCTATGTCCGCTGGACCGACGCGGGCCTGGGCGAAGTGCGGACCATTGGCGCCAGCGGTGGCAAGTCGACCGCGCTCACCCCTGCGGGCCACTATGCCCGCCCGCGCTTCTCGCCCGATGGCAAGACCGTGGTCTTCGAGAAGGACCGCGGCGGCTACCTCTCCAGCCCGCGCGCTTCGGCCGAACCCGGTGTCTACCGCGTCGCTGCAACCGGCGGGGCGATGACCCAGATCACCGGCACTGGCGGCAACCCGCAGTTCGGCGCTAGCAATGACCGCGTCTTCGTGATGGAAGGCGATGCCAAGGAAAGCCGCCTGGTCAGCTTTGACCTCAATGGCGAGGCCCGCCGGGTCCATGCCAAGGGCGAGCTGGTCAACGATTATCGGGTTTCGCCCGATGGCAAGTTCCTGGCCTTCCGCCAAAACTACCAGGCTTTTGTTACCCCGTTGGTACCGGGCACGCAGGAAGTGTCGCTCTCGTCCAAGGGCGGGGCGCTGCCGGTGGTCAAGGTCAGCGGCGACGGGGCCGACTGGATCCACTGGAGCGAAGGCGGCAGCCGCGTGAACTGGTCGCTTGGACCCACGGTATTCGGGGCGGCCACTTCCGCCCTGTTCGCCGATGCTCCGCTGGCCAAGGGCGCCAAGCCGGCCAAGTTCGAGCCGCCCAAGAATGGCGTCTCGCTCTCGATGAAGATCACGGCGGACAAGGCCAAGGGCAGCGTAGCGATCGTCGGCGCGCGCGTCGTGACGATGAAGGGCCCGGACGGCGGCGCGATCGACGATGGCGTCGTGCTGATCGAAGGCGACCGGATCAAGGCAGTCGGCAAGCGCGGTGAGGTCGCCATTCCGGCCGGCACCCCCACCTTCGA
>JAJTFU010000055.1 GCA_021299075.1 Novosphingobium sp.
ACGATCTCGCCGCTCTTGCGGGCCGAACGGCAGCGATCCTGCACTGTTTCGACGCTGAGCCGGGATCGCGCGGCGGCCAGGCGTTCGGCAACTTGCTGATCGATTTCCGGATCGGCGGTTTGCGCCAGCAGCGGTACCGCCAAGAGGCCCAGCACCAACCCCACCAATCTTGCCCGCCATCGCATCGCCGGACTTGACCGCGCAGGCGCTTAATCCCCGGTGAACCCGCCGCCGCTATACCCGCTTACTCGACAAGCGCGGATGCGCTCGCTAAGCGCCGCGCTGCATTCGTATTCAACACATTCATCGATCCAGGGACCTCGAACTGCCCATGACCAACCCCACCGCCAGCAAGGTCCTCGACCGCGTCCTCGTCCTCGAAATGGTCCGCGTGACCGAAGCCGCCGCGATCGCTGCTTCCAAGCTGGTCGGCCGCGGTGACGAGAAGGCTGCCGATGCCGCTGCGGTCGAAGCCATGCGCGAGGCCTTCGACGATCTCGAGATCGACGGCACCGTGGTGATCGGCGAGGGTGAGCGCGACGAAGCGCCGATGCTCTATATCGGCGAGAAGGTGGGCGGCGCCCAGGGCACCGGGCCGAAGATCGACATTGCGCTCGATCCGCTCGAAGGCACCACGATCACCGCCAAGGCCGGCCCCAATGCACTGGCCGTGCTGGCCTGCGCCGAAGAAGGTAACCTGCTCAACGCGCCGGATGTCTATATGGATAAGCTGGCAGTCGGTCCCGGCTATCCCGACGGGATCATCGATCTGGCCAAGAGCCCGACCGAGAATGTCAAGGCGGTCGCCGCAGCCAAGGGTGTGGAGCCGAGCGAGATCATCGTCTGCGTGCTCGACCGGCCGCGTCATGCCGAACTGGTCGCTGAATTGCGCGGCCTCGGCTGCGGCGTGGTGCTGATCGGCGATGGTGACGTGGCGGGCGTGATAGCGGTGACCAATGAAGACACCACGATCGACATGTACATGGGTTCGGGCGGTGCACCGGAAGGCGTGCTGGCTGCCGCTGCGCTGCGCTGCGTGGGCGGGCAGTTCAACGGCCGCTTGCTGTTCCGCAACGACGACGAGCGCGCCCGCGCCCGCAAGTGGGGTATCGAAGACCTGAACAAGATCTACACCCGCGACGAGCTGGCCAAGGGCGACTGCATCTTTGCTGCGACAGGCGTGACCGATGGCTCGCTGCTGGCCGGGGTCAAGCGCCGCAAGGACGGCACCATGACCACCGAAAGCGTGGTGATGCGCGCCAGCTCCGGCACGGTCCGCTGGGTGCGCGGCGAGCACCGCAAGCCGCGCTAATCGCGCGCTTCGGGCGCGCTAATCCACGCTTGCGCCAGCCGAGCGCCTTGCAATCCGCTACTCCCTGATTAGAGGCTCCCGTGGGTCAGAATCACGGGGAAGGCAGCGCAATGAAATTGATGGCCGGCAATTCCAACCTGCCGCTGGCGCGGGACATCGCCGCCTATCTCGATCTGACGCTGACCGATGCTTCGGTCCGCCGCTTTGCCGACGAGGAAGTCTTCGTCGAAATCCACGAGAACGTCCGCGGCGAGGACGTCTTCGTGATCCAGTCGACTTCCTACCCGGCCAACGACAACCTGATGGAGCTGCTGATCGGGATCGACGCCCTGCGCCGCGCCTCGGCCAAGCGGATCACCGCAGTGTTGCCCTATTTCGGCTATGCCCGGCAGGACCGGAAGCCGGGGCCGCGCACGCCGATCTCGGCGAAGCTGGTGGCCAACCTGATCACCACGGCAGGTGCCGACCGCGTGCTGGCAGTCGATCTCCATGCCGGGCAGATCCAGGGCTTCTTCGATATCCCGACCGACAACCTCTACGGCGCGCCGGTCATGGCGACTGACATCCTCGAGCGGACCGGCGGCAAGAACCTGATGGTTGTCTCGCCCGACGTAGGCGGCGTGGTGCGCGCCCGCGCGCTGTCGAAGCGGATCAATGACGCCCCGCTCTCGATCGTCGACAAGCGCCGCGACAAGCCCGGCTCGTCGGAAGTGATGAACATCATCGGCGATGTGAAGGGCTGGGACTGCATCCTGATCGACGACATCATCGATTCCGGCGGCACGCTGTGCAACGCCGCAGCCGCACTGATGGAAGCCGGGGCCAAGAGCGTCACGGCCTACCTCACCCACGGCGTCCTGTCGGGCAAGGCGGTTGAGCGGGTGACCAATTCAGCGCTGAAGGAACTGGTCATCACCGATTCGATCCAGCCTACCGACGCAACCAAGGACAGCCCAAAGATCCGCATCCTGCCGATCGCCCCGCTGATCGGCGAAGCGATCCGCCGGATCGCTGACGAGAGTTCGGTTTCGAGCCTGTTCGACTGACATGAACCTCAGCGCCGACATCGCCCTCGCGCACCGCCTGGCCGATGCCGCACGGGCGGCGATCCTGCCGCATTACCGCGCCGGCCTGACCAGTGAGCGCAAGGCCGATGCCTCGCCAGTGACCCTGGCCGATCGTAAGGCTGAAGAGGCGATGCGCCGGATACTTAAGGCCGAATGCCCGCGCGATGCGATCCACGGTGAGGAATTCGGCGCGGAAACTGGATCGTCGAACCGCACCTGGGTGCTCGATCCGATTGACGGCACCGCCTCGTTCCTGATCGGCCGACCGATCTTCGGCACGCTGATCGCTCTGGTTGTCGATGGCTGGCCCGTGCTGGGGGTGATCGACCAGCCGGTGCTGGGCGAACGCTGGATCGGCGCGACCGGGCAGCCAACCCTGCACAATGGCCAGCCGGCACGCACGCGCCTCTGCCGCGAACTCAACGAGGCAACCCTCGCGACCACCGGGCCGCACTATTTCGATGATCACGACGGCGAACACTTCATGGGTCTGGCCGCCAAGACCGACCATCGCCGGATGGTGATGGGCGGTGATTGCTACAACTATGCGCTGCTCGCCTCGGGCCATCTCGATATCGTCTGCGAGGCCAACCTCAAGCTGCACGACTATGCCGCTCTGGTCCCCGTGGTCGAGGGCGCGGGCGGGACGATGTGCGACTGGAATGGCGATCCTCTGCACGCAGCGTCGTCAGGTCACGTTCTGGCGCTGGGCGACCCGGCGCGGCTGGACGATGTGGTCGAGGCGCTCGCCTGCCATCACTGAGCGGCTCCGGCATCAGGTTACAGATGTGACCTTTTTGCGACAGGCCTTCACCAAGTGACGCAACAATAATTGCAGACTCTTGCGCCGATTCCGCTGCGGGTCCAGCAACCGCCCACGAGGATTGCAAGCCGGAATTCCCGGCAGGTCCAAGGGAGGAACACATGCAGAAGGAGTTTGAAACGCAGCTGGCCTATCGCCTGCTCGCGGGCGCCGCCATGCTCGCGCTTGCCGTCCCGGCCCATGCCCAGGAAGCTGAAGAAGCGACTGACGGCAACGAGATCGTCGTGACCGCGACCAAGCGCAACGAGACGATTCAGGATGTGCCCTTTTCGATCGCTGCCGTGACCGCGGCTGACATCCAGAAAACTGGCGCCACCAACATCGAAGACATTTCGCGCAATGTCGCGGGCCTTACTGTCCAGAACCTCGGGCCGGGCCAGAGCCAGGTTTCGGTGCGCGGCGTTTCGGCCGGTCAGATCGTCCGCGACCAGCCGGGTGTGAAGGAGCAGGTCGGCGTCTACCTCGATGAATCGGTGATCTCGCTTTCGTTGTTCACCCCCGATTTCGATCTGTTCGACCTCAACCGCGTCGAAACGCTGCGCGGCCCCCAGGGCACGCTGTTCGGTTCGGGTTCGGTCGGCGGCACCGTCCGCTACATCACCAACCAGCCGAAGCTGGGCGTGACCGAAGGCACGGTCGAAGCTGGCATCAATACCTTTGATGGCGGCTCGATGGGTTATGGCGCCAAGGGTGCCGTCAACCTGCCGATGGGTGAAAAGGCCGCACTGCGCGTGGTTGCCTATGGCGAGAAGTTCGGCGGGTTCATCGACGCGATCGGCCCGGCGGCCGGTGAAGACGTCAACGATGGCCGCCGCTTTGGCGGGCGCGTCAGCCTGCTGCTCGAGCCGGCCGACGGCATCAAGATCACCCCGCGGGTTATCTATCAGGATGTCCAGGCCAACGGCTTCAACCGCGCCGAGCGCTACAACCTCTATTACAACCCGCTGATCAGCGCGACCCAGGTCCTGCCGGAGAACACCCAGTACCTGAAGCTGCGCGAAGAGTTCCGCGACAAGACCACCCTGGCTGACCTCAACGTCAGCATCGACCTGGGTGAAACTGCCCAGCTGACTTCGGTCACGAGCTACATCAACCGCGACATCCTGGTCAGCCGCGATGCCTCGGCGCTGACCGGCTCGGTCTATGTCTCGTTCGCGGGTGCTGCGGCTGCTGCGGCGGGCGGTGCCGGGCTGGCCTCGAACCTGCTCGACACCACCAAGCTCAAGCAGTGGACCCAGGAACTGCGCCTCGCTTCGACCGGTGAAGGCCCGCTGCAGTGGGTGATCGGCGGCTTCTACAGCGATGTCGACCGCACCTATGCCCAGCGCCTGCCCACCCCGGGTGCCGATGCATTCAGCCAGATTTTCCTGAATGCCGCTGCGGGCGGACTTCCGGTTGCGGCTACCTACAACGGCTTCCCGGCCAACTCGCCCTACAACGCGGACATCCCCTACAAGATCAAGCAGTGGGCGCTGTTCGGCGAAGCCAGCTACAAGTTCGGTGAGGTCAAGCTGACTGCCGGTGGCCGCTACTATGACTTCAACGAAACGCGTGACTTCATCTCGGGCGGGATCTTCGCCAATGGCGACGTCTTCCGGGGCGACAAGACCAGCTCGAGCGGTTTCACCCCGCGCTTCATCCTGTCCTATGAGGCCAGCGACGATCTGTCGTTCAACCTCCAGGCCTCGAAGGGCTTCCGTCTCGGCGGCGTGAACGATCCGCTCAACATCCCGCTCTGCTCGGGTGGGGCGACCGGTCCGGATGCCCGCACCTATGGCGGCCGTCCGAGCTACAAGGATGAGACGCTATGGAACTATGAAGCCGGCGTGAAGGCGGCAGGTAACGGCTTCACCTTCAACGCAGCGGTGTTCTACAACGACATCCGCAACCTGCAGGTTACGGCCGATGCCGGCTCGTGCTCGTCGCGCGTCGTCTTTAACGTGCCCAAGGCCCACAGCGCGGGCGTCGAAGTGGAAATCGGCTTCAAGCCGGCTCCGGGCTTCGAGTTCTCGCTCAACGGCAGCGTCACGGATTCGAAGTTCGACAGCTCGGTGGTTGATGCCGGCGGTGCCGTTATCGCCGGGATGCGCGATGGCAACCGCCTGCCGACCGTGCCGAAGTTCCAGATGGCAGCCAATGCCAGCTATGTAACGGAAGTGAGCGATGGCCTCGACTGGTCGCTGAATGCCAGCTTCCAGCACGTCGGCAACCGCTACACCCAGCCGGGTGACCAGGAAGCAGGTTCGGGTTCGTTCACGAACTCGCTGTTCTACAACCCGGCCAACGGGGCCTTCGGCAGCGGCACTTACAACTTCGGCAACTACCTGCTGCCGAGCTACAACCTGGTCAACTTGTCGACCGGGCTGGAGTGGGACAACGGCCTCTCGGTCATGGTCTACGTGAACAACCTGTTCAACGAGACCCCGCTGCTTTCGCTTGATCGCGAACGCGGTGGCCGTGCCCGCATCGGCTACAACGTCGGCAGCCCGCGCAAGTATGGCCTGACCGTCCGCCAGAGCTTCTAAGCCTGGCACCAGCCTGAAGCAGGGGCCCGGTTGCGCAGGCAGCCGGGCCCTTTGCTTTTGGGGTTAGCGGAGCTCGGCCTTGATGAAATCGGCCGCCCGCTCACCGATCATGATCGAGGGCGCATTGGTATTGCCCGAGACCAGCCGCGGCATGATCGAGGCATCCGCCACCCACAGCCCGTCGATCCCGCGCAGCTTCAGCGTCGGATCGACCACGCTGTCGGCATCGCCGCCCATCCGGCAGGTGCCGACCGGGTGATAGACGGTATCGGCGCGGCTGCGGATCAGGGCATCGACCGCTTCGTCATTCGCCAGATCGACCGGCTGGCGCGGGGTGCCGCCATAGGCGGCCAGGGCACCGGCTTCGGCGATGCGGTACATCAGCCGCACCCCGGCGCGCAGCGTGGCGATATCGCGCGGATCGTCGAGGAAGTTGGGATCGATCGCCGGGGCCGCAGCCGGATCGGCCGAATTGAGCCGCACCGTGCCGCGGCTTTCCGGGCGCAGCACGCAGGCGTGGATCGAAAAGCCGTGCCCCTTCACCTTGGTGCGGCCGTGATCTTCCAACATGGCCGGGACAAAGTGGTACTGGATATCGGGAGCCGGAAGATCCGGGTTGGAGCGCCAGAAGCCGCCAGCCTCGGCAAAGCAGGTGGTCATGATCCCGGTCCGCTTCAGGCGGTGTTCGATAACGGCCTTGGCCATCTTCCAGGTGCCCGCCAGGCTGTCGCCGATAAAATCGAGCGAGCCGGTCTCCCAGCTGGCAACAAAATCGATGTGGTCCTGCAGGTCTTCGCCAACTGCTGCCTTGTCGAGCACGACGGCAATGCCCTTGTCCTTGAGGTGCGCGGCTGGGCCGATGCCGGAAAGCATCAGCACCTGGGGGCTGCCAAAGGCACCGGCCGATAGCACCACGCCGCCGCTGGCGCGGATTACTTCGCGCTTGCTTCCGAACCGGGCCTGGACGCCAACTGCGCGGCCATCCTCGACCACGATCTTCTCCACCAGCGCGCCGGTGCGGATCGACAGGTTGGGACGCGGGGTGAGATAGGCCCGCGCCGCCGACCAGCGCTCGCCGCCCTTCTGCGTCACCTGGTAGATCCCGAAGCCATCCTGGCGGGCGCCGTTGAAGTCATCGTTCTCGGGCAACTGCAGCGCGGCCGCGCTGGCGACGAAGGCCTGGCTGCCCGGGCTGGGCCAGCGCTGGTCCATGACATTCAGCGGCCCTTCACCGCCATGCCATTCGCTGCCGCCGCGCTCGTTGCCCTCTGACCGCCTGAAATAGGGCAGGACATCTGCATGGCTCCAGCCGGTGCAACCGAGCTGCGCCCACTGATCGTAATCGAAGTGGTTGCCGCGGATATAGACCATCGCGTTAATCGCGCTCGATCCGCCCAGGCCCCGGCCGCGCGGCTGGTAGCCGATCCGGCCATTGAGGCCCTTCTGCGGCACGGTATCAAACCGCCAGTTCGACTTCTCCGGGATGAAAGGCATGAAGCCGGGGGTCTTGACCCGGATCGTGTCGTTGTGTGGCCCTGCTTCGAGCAGGCAGACCCTCCGCTTGCCGTCTTCAGACAGCCGGCCCGCCACTGCGCTGCCGGCGCTGCCGCCACCGATCACGATGATATCGAACTGGTCCATGTCAGGCGCTCTCCACTTTATGCGAGAGCGTTAAGCGACCGGTTAAGAGCCTGCAATCCTATTCCGCCGGATCTGCCAACTGGCGGGCCTGCCAGCGCGCGCGGATCGTGTCGGATGTGTCGCGGCTGCCGTCGTGGGTCCAGCCGGGCGGACGCCAGAGATAGGACAGCTTGTGCTGCCAGGGCGCCTTCCAGACGTCTTTCGCAATCCCGATCCATTCGTGGAACACGGCGTAAAGCAGGTTGAAGGTGCCAAGCTGGCGGACAATCCCGTAGCGGATCGGTTCTTCGTCCACCTCAGGCACAAAGGTGCCGAACATCCGGTCCCAGACGATGAAGACGCCGGCGTAGTTCGAATCGAGATAGCGCGGATTGGTGGCGTGGTGGACGCGGTGGTGGCTGGGCGTGTTCATTACCGCCTCGAACCAGCGCGGGAAGCGCCGAATCGCCTCGGTGTGGATCCAGAACTGGTAGATCAGGTTCACCCCGCCGCAGAACAGGATTATCGCCGGATGAAAGCCGACGGCGGCCAGTGGCAGCTTGAACAGGAACGACAGCGCCAGCCAGCCGGTCCAGGTCTGCCGCAGGGCGGTTGAGAGGTTGTAGTGCTGGCTGGAATGGTGATTGACGTGGCTGGCCCAGAACCAGCGCACCCGGTGGGCGCTGCGGTGGAACAGGTAATAGAGCAGGTCGTCCAGCACGAAGCACAGGATCCAGGCCCACCAGGTCCAGGGCACGGTGGCAAGGCGATGCTCCCACAGCCAGACCATCAAGGCATAGATCGCGCCCCCAAAGATCAGCCCCGCGACCGTGCTGCCGAGGCCAAAGGCGAGCGAGACCAGCGTATCGCGCGGTTCGTACTTCTCGGGCGCTCTGCGGCGTGCCCAGATCATTTCGATCAGGATCAGCAGGATGAAGAAGGGGACGGCATAGTCGACCGGATTGGGCAGCTTAGGCATGTCGGCCTCCCGCCGGCGGCAGGCGGCGTAGGCCGGCAGCCCAGACCCCGGCCGCCTCTCCCAGGTGCAGCGTGACTGTGCCGAAGGTCTTTTCGCCCGTGCCGATCGTCAGGAACCCGCGATTGAGCCGTGCTTCGGTTGACGCATCGAGCAGGCGGGCGACCCAAGCCGCGCCATGGCGGCGCAGCAGCATCTGTTGTCCATTGGCATCGCGCAGCAGCGCGCCGATCCCGGCTTTGTCGAGCGCGATATCGACCGGTTCGAACCCTTCGATTGCTTCATTGGCGAGGAAGCGGGCATGATCGGCATTGCGGATCCGCACATCGCCGCCCAGCCCCATCGAGCGCGCCAGCCAGGCAAGGCCAAGGATCGCGACCAGTGAGGCCCCGAACTTCGCCAGATCGATCCAGACCCCCTCCATCGCGGCTTATGCGCTCCGGGCCTTGAGCATGTCCATCAGCGGGCGGACCGGCGAAACGTCATAGCCAGCCTCGGCTGCCTGCGCCGTCAAGGCTTCCAGGTCGGCTCCCTTGCTGGCTTCGGCCAGTGCCCAGAGCAGGGTAGAACGGGTGCCTGAGCGGCAATAGGCCAGGATCTTGCCGTTAGCGCCCCCCAGCGCCTCAGCCATGGCCTCAACCTGCGGCCCTGAGAAGCCCGCGTGAGTCACAGGGATCGCCACATAGTCCATGCCCAACCCGCGCGCCGCCGCTTCGATCTCGGCGCCTGGCACCTGGTCGTCGCTTTCCCCCTCGGGCCGGTTGTTGATGACCAGGCTGACGCCATCGGCCTTGGCCTCGGCCAGATCGGCGATGGTAATCTGCGGACTGGCAAGCACATGGTCGGACAGGCGGCGGAACATCGGCAGGGCACCTTTGCGTGGGTCAGCTTCGCTCCTCGCCTAGCCCCCGCCACGGGCGATGCCAAGGGGGTGGTGCAGCAGCACCCGTAACTGGTTCATCTGGCAGAAATGTCACACCGATCAGCGGCACTGGGCAGCGCACTCGATTCGATTCGCCAAGGGGCTGCAGATCGGTTATCACCAGCCTTGCAGCGTTGTGGGCCAGATTCCGCCACGTCTGCCTCCCCGGTGCGTTTCGTCCGCGCGGCCTGGGTTGCGAGCCGGCGGACGATACGAAAGTGCGTTCGGGTTTATGGGTTTTGATAGAGGACGTCGCGGCCGTGGCCGTGACAAGCGCGACGGGTTTGGCGAAGAAGGTTTCGATCCGTTTGCAGGCGGCGGTGATCGTTTCGGTGGCGGTGACCGTTTTGGCGGTGGCGGTGGTGACCGCGGCGGCTTCGGCGGCCCTGGACGCGGCTTTGGCGGCGGTGATCGCGGCGGCTTCGGTGGCGGCGCACCGCGTGGCGGTGGTGGCTTCGGCGGCGGCGCACCGCGCGGCGGCGGCGGCGGCGGAATGCCGGCCCAGGTCGTCGGCGAAGGTTCCGGTAC
>JAJTFU010000056.1 GCA_021299075.1 Novosphingobium sp.
CCAGTGGTGGCGATGATCCTGTCGACTCTTTTCGAAGGCTATGAATGGAGCCTGCTGGCAGGCGCCGGGGCGTTGCTCGCCATGGCCGGACTGCTGGTTGCGCTATCGGGCCGCAAGTAGGCTGGCCAGCCCCTCGCGGTAGGTCGGATAGCGCAGGCTCCAGCCCAGCACCCGCTTTGCCTTGCCGTTCGCGACCCGGCGATTCTCGGCATAAAAGGCGCGCGCCATCGGCGAGAGGCCGGCCTCGTCCAGCGATTGTAGCGACGGCTGCGGCAAGCCAAGCAGCGCGCAGGCATGCTCGATCACCTCGTTTTGGCTGCACGGCAGATCATCGCTGATATTGTAGGCCCCGGCAGGGGCCTCCAGCGCCAGCACGGCAGCGCTGACGATATCGTCGACATGGACCCGGCTGAACACCTGGTCGGTCAGGTCGATCCGGTGAGCCTTGCCTTCGCGCACCCGGTCGAGCGCCGAACGGCCCGGACCATAGATCCCCGGCAGGCGCAAAACCCGCGCGCCCAGCTTCAGCCAGTCCGCGTCAGCCTCAGCCCGCGCGGTGCGGCGGCCGGTGCCTATCGCAGCGCTCTCATCGACCCAGGCTCCGCCGGTATCGCCATAGACCCCGGTGGAGGAGAGGTATGTTAGCGGCTTGCCCGCCAAGGCAGCGCCATAGGCCAGCAGGACCGGATCGCCATCGGCGGAAGGCGGGACCGAGGACAGCACCTGGTCGGCATCGGCCAGCGCCATGCGTACTGATCCGGCATCGTCGAACCGCAGCGTCCCGGCGCTGCCGGTCGAGACCACATCCCACCCGCGTGCCGCCATGGCGCTGGCGAAGCGGGCAGCGGTGTAGCCGAGGCCGAAGATGAACAGGCGTCTCATCCCGTTTCCCTACCCGTTCGCATTGCGCGAAGTCGAGCCACTTGCACAGGCATCTCGACTTCGCACGATGCGAACGGCATTGAGGGCGGATGGACGCCATCACCGCACCCCCCGCCGCTCCGCCCGTCATCCGCCGCGAAGACTACCGGCCTCCGGCCTGGTTGGTCCCGCAAATCCGGCTCAAGTTCACGCTCGGGCTGGAGCAGACGCGCGTCCAGGCAAGCCTTGACGTCACCCGCAATCCCGCCGCCGAGCCGGCCGGCGTGCTCCGGCTCAACGGCGACGGCCTGACCCCGGCCGGAGTTTGGGTCGACGGCGCGCCGAGCAGCGACTGGCAGATGGACGGCACCGATCTTGTCGTCCCGCTCAGCGGCGAAGCGCATGAGATCGGGATCGAGACCCTGATCAACCCGGCCGCCAATACCCAGCTGATGGGGCTCTATGCCTCGAATGGCATGCTCTGCACCCAGTGCGAGGCCGAAGGCTTCCGCCGCATCACCTTCTTCCCTGACCGGCCTGATGTGCTGTCGGTCTATACTGTCCATATGAGTGGGCCCAAGGCGCTGTTCCCGGTGCTGCTTTCCAACGGCAATTGCACGGCCAGCGGCACGGGCGAGGATGGCACCCACTGGGCCGAATGGCACGATCCCTGGCCCAAGCCGAGTTACCTCTTCGCGCTGGTCGCGGGCGATCTCGTCGCCAACCACGATACCTTCACGACCATGAGCGGCCGCAAGGTCGATCTCAACATCTGGGTCCGCGATGGCGACCAGGACCGCACCCACCACGCGATGAAGGCACTCAAGGATTCGATGCGCTGGGACGAGGAGGTTTTCGGCCGCGAATACGATCTTGACCTGTTCAACATCGTCGCCGTCTCAGACTTCAACATGGGGGCGATGGAGAACAAGGGGCTCAACGTCTTCAACACCCGATACATCCTGGCCGATCCCGACACCGCGACCGACATGGACTATGACGGGATCGAAGGCGTGGTGGCCCACGAATACTTCCACAACTGGTCGGGCAACCGCGTGACCTGCCGCGACTGGTTCCAGCTCAGCCTCAAGGAAGGCTTTACCGTGCTGCGCGACAAGCTGTTCAGCCAGGACATGGGCAGTGAGCCGGTCAAGCGGATCGAGGACGTTCGCGTTCTGCGCTCGGCCCAGTTCCCCGAAGACAGCGGACCGCTGGCGCACCCGATCCGGCCCGATGCCTATCAGGAGATCTCCAACTTCTACACCGCCACGGTCTATAACAAGGGCGCCGAAGTCATCCGGATGATGCGCACCCTGGTGGGGCCGGAGCGGTTCCGCCAAGGCTGCGACCTCTATTTCGCGCGCCATGACGGCGAGGCGGCAACCTGCGAGGACTTCGTCAAGGCGATCGAGGACGGGGCCGGGATCGACCTCACCCAATTCCGCCTGTGGTACAGCCAGGCGGGCACCCCGAAAGTCACGGCTCGGCTGGCCCACGAGGGCGATACGGCCCGTCTGACCCTGTCGCAGGAAGTGCCGCCCACGCCCGGCCAGCCGGTCAAGCAACCGATGGTGATTCCGCTGCGGATCGCGCTGTTTGATAGGAAAACCGGGAAACACCATGGTGAACAAATAGTTACCTTGAGCGAACCTCAAGTCGAGTTGAGTTTTGTTGGATTTGCCGAACGCCCGGTCCTCTCGCTCAATCGCGGGTTTTCGGCGCCGGTGAATATCGCTGTCGACAGCGCAGCGGCGGACCTGCTGTTCCTGGCCGCCAACGATGACGATCCCTTCGCCCGTTATGAGGCGCTCCAGCAACTGGTGGTCCAGCACCTGGTCGCGGCGATTGGCGGCGGCATGCCCAAGAACACCGAGGGCGATGCCGAACGCCAGACCGGGCGCGAAGCGATCGGGCAGGCCATGGCGGCAGTGATCGTCGATCCGGCGCTGGATGACCTGATGCGGGGCGAGCTGATGGCCCTGCCGGGCGAGACTTACCTTGCCGAACAGTTCGCCGCGGCCGATCCCGGCGCGATCCGGGCCGAGCGTGAAGGGCTGAAGGCCTGGCTCGGGGCGGAGCTGCAGGACGCGCTGGTCGCGCTCCATGCCCGCGCCAGCGCCGTGCCCTACAGCCTCTCGGCCGAGGCGCGCGGGGCGCGCAAGGTCAAGACCCAGGCGCTGGTCTATCTCGCCGCCGGGGTGCCGGCGCTCGCCGCGGAGCTGGCCACGGCCCAGTTCGACGCGGCCGACAACATGACCGACCGCCAGGGCGCGGCGCTGGTCCTGGCCGGCCTCGATACCCCGCTGCGCGAGGCCAAGCTGGCGGCGTTCTACCAGCGCTTTGCCGGCAATGCTCTGGTGATCGACAAGTGGTTCTCGCTCCAGGCGGGCTCGCTTCACCCGCGCGTGCTCGATCAGGTCGAAGCCCTGGCCAGGCATCCCGACTTCACGCTGACCAACCCCAACCGGGTGCGCGCGCTCTATATGGCGCTGGCCGGGAACCTGGGCGCGTTCCACGCCGAAGATGGCCGCGGCTACCGGATGATTGCCGACCTGATCCTCGCGCTCGACCCGCTCAATCCACAAACTGCGGCGCGGTTCGTTGCCCCGCTCGGGCGGTGGCGGCGGATCGAGCCGGGCCGGGCGGCGCTGATGCGGGCCGAGCTTGAGCGGATCCTGGCGGCCGCCAATCTCTCGAAGGATACCTACGAGCAGGTGAGCAAGAGCCTTGGCTGATCCGGTCGAGGTCAACCGCGCGCGGGTGCTTGAAGGCTTGCCGCACGGCTTCCTGGGCCGGCGCGGCGGGGTGTCGACCGGAGTGGTCGCAGGCCTCAATGTCGGCCTAGGCACCGGCGATGAGGCGGACGCCGTCGCCGAGAATCGTCGCCGCGCTGTCGCCGCAGTCGCGCCGGGCGCGCGGCTGGCAACGGTCTATCAGGTTCACTCACCCGACTGCGTGACCGTCACCGCGCCCTGGTCCGATGCCGAGCGCCCGCATGCCGATGCACTGGTCACCGACCGGCCGGGCCTGCTGCTGGGCATTGTCACGGCCGATTGCGCGCCAGTGCTGCTGGCGGACCGACAAGCCGGCGTTGTCGGCGCGGCCCATGCCGGGTGGAAGGGCGCGGTTGGCGGGGTGACCGATGCCACTATCGCCGCGATGGAAGCCCTGGGGGCCGAGCGGTCGCGGATCGTCGCCGCGATCG
Organism: Novosphingobium sp.; assembly: GCA_021299075.1. Taxonomy (GTDB): domain Bacteria; phylum Pseudomonadota; class Alphaproteobacteria; order Sphingomonadales; family Sphingomonadaceae; genus Novosphingobium. Next base: position 4,067 of record JAJTFU010000056.1, read on the forward strand.
GTCCGTGCATCGCCCAGGCCAGTTATGAAGTCGATGCCGGCTTCCGCGACCGGTTCCTGACCGAGGCGCCCGGCAACGCGCAATTCTTCGCGGCCGGGCGGGCCGATCACTTCCAGTTCGATCTCGAAGGCTATGTCGCCGCGCGGCTCAAGGCCGCAGGAATCGGTGCGGTTGAGCCACTGGGACTCGATACCTACCCTCAGCCAGACCGGTTCTATTCGTTCCGCCGCGCCACCCACCGGGCCGAGCCTGATTATGGCCGCCAGATTTCGCTGATCGGGCTGCCTTGATCGTGATGCAGGCCTTGCATTCGCTGGTGCAAAAATCGCTGTTGGCAGAGGGCGTCCTTGCGTCTATCAGGCCGGCGTCCTTGCGTCTATCAGGCCCGCCAAATCGACCGGTCCGTCCGCTTCGGCAGGCTGATTGGGCGGGACAGGAAGGGGGCTTCCTGGACATTGATCTAGGTTGCTATTCCGGGCTTGCGGCAGCAGGCCCGGGTAACCGCAAAAGGCAGGATAGGTTCAACCATGGCTGAAAATGCTGACACCGCCACGCTCGAAGGGACCCCGGTTGAGGGTGTGCGGCGGCGCGATTTCATCAACATTGCCGCCGTCAGCGCGGCCGGCGTCGGCGGTCTTGCGGTCGTCTACCCGCTGATCAGCCAGATGTCGGCATCGGCCGACGTGCTGGCGCAGAGCTCGACCGAAGTCGATATCAGCGCGATTGCGCCGGGCCAGGCGATCAAGGCGGTGTTCCGCAAGCAGCCGGTGTTCATCCGCAACCTGACCCCGGCGGAAATCGAAGAGGCCAACAAGGTTGATGTCGGTTCGTTGCGCGATCCGCAGACCCTGGCCGAGCGGACCAAGGAAGGCCATGAGAACTGGCTGATCACCATGGGCGTCTGCACGCACCTGGGCTGCGTGCCGCAAGGTGCGGCCGAGGGCGAGGTGAAGGGCGAATATGGCGGGTATTTCTGCCCGTGCCACGGTTCGCACTATGATACCGCCGCGCGCATCCGCAAGGGTCCGGCCCCGACGAACCTGGTGGTTCCGGACTATGCATTCACCTCCGACACTGTCGTGAAGATCGGCTAAGGGCACCCGAAATGAGCTATCCCTGGGCAAACGAGTACAAGCCGAGCCACCCCGCCATGGTGTGGCTTGACGAGAGACTGCCGCTTCCGCGGCTGATCTACGGCGCGGTTGGCGGCGGCTATGAAGTGCCGCGCAACCTCAACTATTTCTGGAACTTCGGCTTCCTTGCCGGCCTCTGCCTGATGATCCAGATCGTCACCGGCGTGGTCCTGGCGATGCACTATGCGCCGAACACCCTGGTCGCCTTCGATTCGACCGAGCACATCATGCGCGACGTCAACTGGGGCTGGCTGATGCGCTATGCTCACGCGAACGGGGCCTCGGCCTTCTTCGTGGTGGTCTACATTCACATTTTCCGCGGCTTCTACTTCGGGTCCTACAAGGCCCCGCGTGAGATGATCTGGCTGCTCGGCGTAGTGATCTTCCTGCTCATGATGGCCACTGCCTTCATGGGCTACGTGCTGCCCTGGGGCCAGATGAGCTTCTGGGGGGCCCAGGTCATCACCGGCCTGTTTGGCGCCATTCCGCTGGTTGGCGAGCCGATCCAGCACTGGCTGCTGGGCGGGTTTGCGCCGGATAACGCCGCGCTCAACCGCTTCTTCTCGCTGCACTTCCTGCTGCCCTTCGTGATCCTGGGCGTGGTGATCCTGCACATCTGGGCGCTGCACATCCCGGGTTCGTCGAACCCGACCGGCGTCGAAGTGAAGTCGGAAAGCGATACCGTGCCGTTCCACCCGTATTACACGGCGAAGGATGGCTGGACGGTCGGCCTGTTCATGGTGATCTACAGCACGGTGGTGTTCTTCGCCCCCAACATGCTGGGCCACCCGGACAACTACATCCCGGCCAACCCGATGAGCACCCCGGCGCTGATCGTGCCCGAATGGTACTTCTGGCCGTTCTACGCGATCCTGCGCGCCTTCACCTTCGACTTCTTCTTCATCCCCGCGAAGCTGATGGGCGTGCTGGCGATGTTCGCCGCGATCCTGATCTGGTTCCTGCTGCCCTGGCTGGACCGTTCGCCGGTTCGTTCGGCCAACTATCGTCCGCTCTACCGCAAGTTCTTCTATGCGCTGGTAGTGGCGATGGTCGTGCTGTTCTGGTGCGGCGGCGCCCACGCTGAAGAGCCCTACATCATGCTCAGCCAGCTGGCGACGCTCTACTACTTCGCCCACTTCCTGATCATCGTGCCGATCGTTTCCTCGATCGAGCGGCCCGACCCGCTGCCCTATTCGATCACCGAATCGGTGCTGGGTCCGCCCACTGCACTTGAATCGGCCGCCAAGGCCTAAGCGAGACGGAAAGAGACAGAACAATGATCCGCATCCTCTCCCTCCTCGTCGGCGCCTTCTTCACGGTGGTCCTCGGTTACTCGTTCGTGCGCGGCGCCTACACCGCAGCGACCGAGCCAGCGGCCCTGACGGCTGAAAAGGTGTTCTATAAGAAGCCTGAACCGCTGCACCTGCCCAGCGATGGCATGTTCGGCAAGTTCGATCGCCAGCAGCTGCAGCGCGGTTTCCAGGTCTATCAGGAAGTCTGCGCCGCCTGCCACAGCCTGAAGCATGTCGCTTTCCGTGACCTGGCTGCGCTGGGCTACAACGAAGCCGAGATCAAGGCGATTGCCGGCAAGGCGACTGTCTCGGCCAAGGATCCGCTGACCGGCGAGGTCAAGGACCGTCCGGGCACTGCTGCCGACAAGTTCCCGCCGGTGGTCTATGCTGGTCTTGGCGTGCCGCCAGACCTGTCGCTGATCACCAAGGCCCGCCCGAACGGTGCGGCCTATGTCCACTCGCTGCTGATCGGTTATCAGGCCCAGCCGGCCGAACTGCTCAAGCAGTTCCCCGACGCCAAGACCGGCGACGGACTGCACTACAATCCCTATTTCAAGAACCTCAACCTGGCGATGGCTCCGCCGCTGACCGGCGAAGGCCAGGTGACTTACAGCGATGGGACCAAGGCCACCGTCGATCAGATGTCGACCGACGTCACCGCCTTCCTCGTCTGGACCGCCGAGCCGACGCTTGAGCACCGCCGCCAGACCGGTTTCTGGTGGATCGGCTTCCTGATCTTCGCGACGGTGCTGGGCTATATGTCCTACCGCAACATCTGGGCGGAGAAGAAGGGCCACTAAGCCCCTCCGCCACGGCGAACGAATTGGCGCCCCTTGCCACCCGGCAAGGGGCGCTGTTCATTTCAGGGCCGGGGATCAGGGCCTGATGCTGCCGAAGGAATTGACGACCGGCGCCAAGCTGGCGCATAGGCAAACGCGCAAGCGGCCGCCAGGTCTGAGCGGGTATAGCATAGTGGTAATGCTCCAGCCTTCCAAGCTGGCTAGAGGGGTTCGATTCCCCTTACCCGCTCCAGCCTCGCCCGGGCTAGCGCACCAATCCATTGGTAAAGACGCGGCATTGAGCGTCGGCGATCTCGCTGGTCGTCATGGGATAATCCTCAGGCAGCCACTTGTGGAGCCACAGGAAGGCACCGGCTGATACGTGCGCCACGGCGCGTGCGTCGCATTCCCGGCAGCTGCCGTCGGCAATACCCTCACGCACCATCGCGGCGCAGCGGTCCCACAGATCGCGCGACTGCTGGACGAACGTAACGCGGTGCGCCTCGGGCAGCGAGAACAGCCCCGGTTGCATCACCAGGGGCGGAGAGGCGCTGCCCTGGGCCTGTGAATTGAGGTGCAGGACTGTCATCGAGCGTTCGAAGCCGCTTGTACCCTGCTGGCGGGCCACATCGACGAACAGCGAATAGAGTTCCAAGGCGCGGGCATAGCAGCGCGTGATCAGGTCCATCTTGTCGTCGAAGTAGTGGTAGACGGCACCCTTGGTGGCCCCGATGCTGGCACTGATATCGTCGAGCGAGGCACCGTCGATGCCGCGGCGGTTGAACATCCGCGCAGCCGCATCCACCAGCTGCGCCATCTTTTCCTGGGTCGCCTGGACCCGGTCAAAGGCGTTGAACGGCCGTGCGGTGAGGCTGGCGACCTCGACCCGGCAGGTAAATTCCTTACCGGAAGTGGCGGCCAGGCCATGAAAGAACAGGTCGAGGATCGCCTTCGTGACGCGGCGGCGCAAAGGCCTGCCGTCGCGCTGGCCCAGCCAGTTCACCGACAGCTGCGTCCAGTTGATCATGCCCAGCAGCATCTGGGCCGCGATTTCCGTGTGGACAGGTTTGAACAGGCCCTGCTCAACGCCGCCCGCGATCAGGCTCTGCAGGCTTTCGACATTGCGCCGGCTCAGCTCAAAGATCGTGCTGCGTTGCGGTTCGGGCAGGAAATCCGGGTCGTAGAGCGCCGCCAATTCGGGCTGGTCGAAATCGAGCATCCGTTCGACATAGATCCGGATCCGGTCGATCGCATCGCCACCCTCCTCATAGGCGATGGCGAGACTCTCCGTGGTCGCTTCACAGGTCTGGAGGTAGCACTGGAAGGCTATATCGGCGCGATCGGTGACGTAATAGTAGAGCGCGTTGCGTGAAAGGCCGGCCTCCTCGGCAATTTCGCTCAGGCTGATTGCGCCGGCACCGCGCTCATTCATCTGGCGCGCCGCCGCCTGCAACAACCGCTGCCGCTTGACTGCGCGCCGGGACTGCTGCCCGCCCGCCCGCTTTTGAACCTGAGTCTCGACCATCGGCCCCACTCTAGCGGCTCGGCAAGCGATTGCCACATTCTAATCATCAAAGAGTGAATGCATACCCGATTGTCGAATATGTCTTGCCAAGGCCGCTTTTCTGTGGCGTCTGGATGCATACGCCAGTGTCGAAAACGACAGCGTAGCGATTGGGAGGATTCGTCATGAAACTGGAACGCACGAAATCGATCGGGATCCGGGCCGCCTTGCTGGCCGCCACCGCGCTTGCACTGGAGGCCACGCTGGGCCGGAAGACCTGGCGACGAAGCGGATCGAGGCAGTGACCGACCTGATCAGCTTCACGCCCAACGTGTCGGTGAAAGACAACGTGCCGGGACTGGTGCCGGTCATCACGATCCGCGGCGTGGGTCTCAATGACTTCAGCGCCACCAACAATCCCAGCGCTGGGGTCTATGTCGACGAGGTTTCGCTCAGTTCGCTCGCGCTGATGAATTTTGACTTCTTCGATATCGAGCGGCTCGAAGTGCTCAAGGGACCGCAGGGCACGCTCTACGGGCGCACTGCCACGGCCGGGGCGCTCAACATCGTCACCGCGCGTCCCAGCCTGGCCGGAGTCGAGGGGCGTATTGGCGGATCCTGGGGCAATTTCCAGGCCAAGGACATCGACGGCATGGTCAACCTGCCGGTCAGCGAGACCCTTGCCCTGCGGTTCGCCGCGAAGGGCATCTTCCAGGACAAGGGCCACTACTTCAACCAGCGGCTGAACCGCGACATCGGGCGGCGCGAGGTCTATCTTGGACGCGCCCAGGCCCTGTGGGAGCCATCCGACCGGGTTGAGGTTCTGCTCAAGGTCGAAGGCCAGCGCAGCCGCTCCGAGCTGGGCTCGGGCGAATTCTTCGGAGCGGTCCCGACTCCGGCGGTTCCGGCGGGCGCGGCCTGCCCCGGACTGCCTCAGTGTTCGGACTTTTTCGGCTATATCGACAATGACGGTGACCCGTTCCGCGGCAACTGGTCGGTCAGCCCGGACTACAACCTTGATCAACTCAGTCTGACTGGGCGAATTCAGGCCGATCTCGGCTTTGCCACGCTGACTTCGGTGACCGGCTATATCAAGTTCGACCGCCAGTGGTCGGCCGACACGGATGCCGGCCCGCTCCCGCAGCTCGATTTCGTCACCGATGACCGGGTCAAGCAGTTCTCGCAGGAGCTGCGCCTCTCCGGGCAATCAGACCTGGTCGATTGGCTCGTCGGCGGCTTCTACTCGAGCGATCATGTCGAGACCTCTTATTCCGGCAACCTCACCGCGCTGTTCAATACGACCTCGTTCACCTCGTCGGATCAGCGGTCCAAATCTGGTGCGGTCTTCGCCAATGGTGAGTGGCGCCTGGCCGACCAGCTGACCCTGGTGACCGGCCTGCGCTATACGACGGAGAACCGCACCAATGTGGGCGGCACGACCGACCTGGTGTCACGCCCGCCCGCCAGCTTTCTGACCATGGCGCCCTTCGGTTCGCCGCCGATCCCGATCGCGGTCAGCAATGCCAAGATCAGCGATACCAACTGGTCGTGGAAGCTGGGCCTCAACTGGAAACCCAGCCCGCAGATGCTGGTCTATGCCTCGGCCACCCAGGGGATCAAGAGCGGCGGCTTCTTTGCCGGCGTCGCCACCAGTTCGGGCCAGTTGCTGCCCTATCGCCCCGAAAAGCTGATTGCCTACGAACTGGGGATCAAGGGGCGGGCGCCTGCCATTGGCCTCAGCTACGCGCTCAGCGGCTTCTATTATGACTATAACGATGTGCAGACTTTCATCCGCGATGTGGTTGGCAGTCTGCCGATCCAGCGGCTCGGTAACGTCAAGTCGGCCGAGCTTTACGGCCTCGATGCCGACCTTGTCCTGGCCCCCGCGGCGATCAAGGGGCTGACGCTCAACGCCGGGCTGGGCCTGCTCCACACCGAGATCGGCAGCTTTGCTTCGTCCAGCGGGATCGTCCCGGCCGGCAATCGCCTGCCTGATGCGCCCGAGTTCAGTCTGAATCTTGGCGCATCCTACGAATTTCCGCTGATGGGATCGGTTTCAGGGCGGCTCGCTATCGATGGGCGCTACCAGTCCAGCGCCTTCAAGGATGCACTGAACGATCCGGTGGTCGCGGTCGATGCCTACTGGGTCTGGAATGCCCGGGCCTCGGTCCTCAAGCAGGGTGACTGGGACCTCTCGATCTGGGGCAAGAACTTGGGCAACAAGCGCTATGTGACGCAGGCGGTGAACCAGACAGTCCTGGGGGTAGGCTTCCGGGTCTATGGCGCACCGCGCACCTATGGTGTCAGCATCAGCAAGTCGTTCTGATCCGGGGGAGGAAGCATGATGGCCAGCATTTCGGGCCGTATCGCCCCTGGATTTGAGCAGGTTGGCGAAGCCTTCGCGGCGAATTTCGCCGAACGGGGCGATATCGGCGCGGCCTTTGCCGTGGTGATCGACGGAGAGCTGGTCATCGACCTCTATGGCGGGACCGCCGATCCCGCTTCCGGACAAGCGTGGGAGCGGGATACGCTGGCCAATGTCTGGTCCACCACCAAGGGCGTGACAGCCGCCTGCTTCGCCATGCTCGCCAGCCGCGGGGGGATCGATTATTCGGCGCCCGTTGCCCGCTATTGGCCAGAGTTCGCCGCTGCCGGCAAGCAGGACGTGACCGTTGCCATGTTGCTCTCGCACCAGGCCGGCCTGTGCGGCTTTCGCGATCCGGCCCAGATGGAAGATTTCTACGACGCTGAAGCGGCGGCAGCGCGGCTGGCGGCGGCCGAGCCGTTCTGGGAGCCGGGCACGCAATCGGGTTATCACGCGATCACCATCGGCTTTCTCGCCACGGCACTGTTCCGCCGGGCCGAAGGCCGCAGCATTCGGGATTTCGTGCGCGATGAGCTGGGCCATCTCGATATCCATGTCGGCCTGCCACATGCCCGTACATCAGCAGCAGCGACCATGATCGCGCCGCCGGAACTCAGCTCGTCCAACCTCGCCGGTGAGTTCACTCCGGCCCAGGTTGCGGCCCTGGCCAACCCGTTGATCGATCCGCTGGCCCCCAATGACACCGCGTGGCGCGCGGCGGAAATTCCCTCGGCCAACGGCTTTGCCACGGCACGGGGCCTTGCCCGGCTTTATGGGGCACTGGCCAAAGGCGGGCAGCTTGACGGGACCCAGCTGGTTTCGCCGGAGATCCTGACGGCGGCAACCGAGGAGCAGATCCGCGGGGTCGATGCCGTTCTGGGCGTCGAAGCCAGCTGGGGCTGCGGTTTCCTGCGCAATGGCAACGGCGTCTATGGCCCGAACGATTCGGCCTATGGCCATTCGGGCTGGGGCGGCTCCTTCGCCTTTGCTGATCCGTCCGCGGGAATCGGCATGGCCTATACCATGAACCGCATGGGCACCGACCTGATGGGCGATCCCCGCAACATGGCGCTGATAGAGGCAGTCTACGCAGCCCGATGAACAACGAAAGGGCCGCCAGTTCGCTAACTGGCGGCCCCTACGCTTGCCCCGAAGGCTGGGTTACTTGGCCGGCGGAGCCGCTGCTGCGGCGTTCTCGGGCAGGCCGCCGAGCTGGGTCACCATCTTGGTATAGGCATCGAGATAGGCCAGCACGATGATCTGGCCGATCGCCGTGTCCTGGTAGCCGCCGCCAGCCGCGCCGCCAAAGGTGCCGCCGCTGAACAGGCCGCCCCCCGCGCCCCAGCCCAGGTCCGATTTGCGGTAATAGCCTTCAACCAGCGCCATTTCCTCGGTGGTGCGGGCGTTGACGACAGACAGGGTTACGTTCGCCTCGCCCTTCTTGATGTTGATGCCGCCGGCAATAGCGCCCGCCGCGCGGCCGAACAGCCCGCAGGAAATAGTCCGCTGCCTTGACCTGGCCCTTACCCAGGTTCGATCCGGCCTGCAGCTCGCCCTGGTCGGCCATGGCGCGTTCCATGGCGCGGCTCTGCATCGACCGGCCGCGGTTGACCAGGCTGAAGCAGCCCGATTGCTGAACGAAGATCTTCAGGATCGCCTCGGGGCTGCCGAGGTTCATCTCGCGCCACCACTGGCTGTCGGGTTCGACAATGGCGATGGAGCCGAGGTTTTTGGTGCATTTCGGAATCTCGCGGGTGCCCTTGGCCTGGGCTTGCCGCCCGGACGAGCCCTTGTCAGCGGCGAAGGCCGGCGCGGTTGCTCCGGCCGAAATAAGGGCAAGCGCGACGGCGCTGGCGATAAACTTTCGCATGATTTCACTCCCCATCCACGGGCTGGCAGAGCCCGCATCAGGGCTGTCAGCGCGAACTAACCGGAAGCGAAGGTAAGCCTGATTATCGAGTTATGACTTGGATATATGCGTCACAGGCTGGTTGTCGATCAGCCGGGTTCCGCCGATCCGCGCCGCGACAAACAGCCGCGCTGGTTGCCTAGCGGGATCGCTGACCGGCGCCAGCGAATCCGGATCGCGCACCTCGGCATAGTCGATCGAAGAGAAGCCGCCCGCCAGCAGGATTTCCTGAAGCTCCAGCAGCGCCGCTTCGACCGGCTCCCCGCGCGACATGGCCCAGATCGCCGCCTGCATCGCCTGCGGCAGGCTCGCCGCCTGCTGGCGCTGCTCGGGCGAGAGGTAGGCGTTGCGCGAACTCATCGCCAGGCCATCGGCCTCGCGCACGGTCGGCACGCCGATGATTGCATCGACATGCGGCTGCGTCAGATCGAGGTCGCGCGCCATCCGCCGGATCACGGCCAGCTGCTGCCAGTCCTTCTCACCAAACAGCGCCAGATCCGGCCGGACCTGGTTGAACAGCTTGCAGACCACGGTTGCCACGCCATCGAAATGGCCCGGCCGTGCCGCGCCGCACAGCCCGTCGGAGACCCCCGAGACCGAAATGTTGGTGGCGTAGCCATCCGGATACATCGCCGCCGGCTCCGGCGCCCAGAGCAGACTGACCCCCTCCGCCTCAAGCAGTGCGGCATCGCGTGCCAATTGGCGGGGATAGGCATCCAGGTCCTCATTCGCCCCGAACTGGCGCGGATTGACGAAGATCGAGACGACCACATGGGCGGCTCGTGCCCTGGCCTCACGCACCAGTGTCAGGTGACCTTCGTGCAGCGCGCCCATGGTCGGCACCAGCGCCAGCGGTCCGTCGGCCCGCAGGGCGTCAAGCGCGCTGCGCAGTGGATCAAGCCGGGTGATAGTTTGCACGGACGAATCCCCTTGGGTAGAAGGCCGGTCCACGCCCTAGCGCCGCCATGCGGCCCCCGGCAACCACAAGCGAGCCAGACCTGACCGTGACTGCCACCAAGAGCCCCCATCGTATCGTCTTTGCCAATGAGAAGGGCGGCACCGGCAAGTCGACCACGGCGGTCCACGTGGCAATCGCCTTGGCCTATCAGGGTGCGAAGGTTGCGGCGGTCGATCTCGATCCGCGCCAGCGCACCTTCCACCGCTACCTTGAAAACCGGGCCGAAACGGTTCTGCGCCGGAACATTGCACTGCCTACTGCCGATTTCGCCGTGTTCGACGGGACCGATCCGGCCGAGCTCGACCGGATCAGTGCGGAGCTGTCCGCCAGACACGATTTCCTGATCTTCGACACGCCGGGCCGCGACGATCCGCTGGCCCGCCATGTCGCCACTTCGGCCGATACCCTGGTAACCCCACTCAATGACAGCTTTGTCGATTTCGACCTGATCGGCCAGGTCGATGCCGAAACCTTCAAGGTCCGCAAGCTGTCGTTCTATGCCGAACTGATCTGGGAAGCGCGCAAGAAGCGGGCCATGGCGACGATCCAGGAAAAGCGTCGCGAGATGGACTGGGTGGTGGTGCGCAACCGCACCCAGCACATCGAGGCGCGCAACATGCGGCGGCTTGACCAGGCCCTGACTGAGCTGTCGAAGCGGGTCGGATTTCGCATTGCCAATGGCCTGTCCGAGCGCGTGATCTATCGCGAGCTGTTCCCCTCGGGCCTGACCTTGCTCGACAAGGGGCATCTGGGCGAACTGGGTACCAGCCATCTCGTTGCCCGTCCGGAACTGCGCGCGCTGCTCGCCAATCTCAACCTGCCGATGCCTGCCCGCGCCGCGCCGGGACTGGCGCTGGCCCAGCCGGAATAGCCCGTGATCAAGGTGATCGCCCTCGTCCTGCTCGCCGTTCTGGCCTGCCGGGTGCTGACGCGGCGCTGGCCGTGGGAACTTTGGGCCATTTCAGAGCGTTCTCAGGCGGAAGCCCAGGCCCGGGCCTTGCTAGGCGTGGACCGCTCGGCTAGGCGCGCGGCTATCATCGAAGCCCATCGCCGGCTGATTGCTCAGGTCCATCCCGACCGCGGCGGCAGCAACGATGCGGTCCACGCTGCCAATGCCGCCCGCGACCTGTTGCTCGCACGGCTTGAGCGAACCGAAGCGGAGTAAGCATGAGCCACCAGTTCCATTCCACCGTCCTGCGTGAGTACGATATCCGGGGGATCATCGGCGAAACGCTCGGCACGGCCGATGCCTATGCAATCGGGCGCGGCTTCGCGACCCTGCTGCGCCAGGCCGGCGGCAGCAGGGTGGCAGTCGGCTATGATGGCCGCCTCAGCTCGCCCGAACTGGAGGAAGCGCTGGTCGCCGGCCTCAACGCCAGCGGCTGCGATGCGGTGCGGATCGGCATGGGCCCCACCCCGATGCTCTATTATGCCGAAGCTTCAGCCGAAGATGTGCACGGCGGCATTCAGATAACCGGCAGCCACAATCCCGCCAATTACAATGGCTTCAAGATGGTATTCCAGGGTCGGCCGTTCTTCGGGGCGGATATCCAGGAACTGGGCCGGATTGCTGCCGCGGGGGCCTGGCTCGACGGCAATGGCACCCATGAGCAGCGCGAAGTCCTGACCGCCTATGTCGTACGGCTGACCGAGGGACTGGCCGGGATTGACCGCGCCCGTCTCGCCGATCTGCGGATCGGCTGGGATGCGGGCAATGGGGCCGCCGGCCCCGCGCTCGAATTGCTGGTCGAACAACTTCCTGGCGAACACCATCTTCTCTTCACCCAAGTGGACGGAAACTTCCCGAACCATCATCCGGATCCCACGGAAGAGAAGAATCTGGCCGATCTCAGGAAGCTCGTCGCTGAAAAGAGCCTCGATTTTGGCGTCGCCTTCGATGGCGACGGGGACCGGATCGGCGCGATCGACGGCCAGGGCCGGGTGATCTGGGGTGACCAGCTGCTCATGATCTACGCCGAAGACCTCCTGGCGATGGAGCCCGGTGCCGCGATTATCGCGGATGTGAAGGCTTCGCGCGCTCTGTTCGATCATGTCGAAAGGCTGGGTGGACGGCCCACTATGTGGAAAACCGGACACAGCCTGATCAAATCCAAAATGAAGGAGATTTCCGCGCCGCTGGCTGGCGAGATGAGCGGCCATGTCTTCTTCGCGCACCAGTACTACGGCTTTGACGATGCGCTTTACGCTGCAGTCCGGCTGATCGCGGCCAGTGCGCGGCTGGGCAAGTCGGTCACCGAGCTGCGCGGCGAAATGCCGGCGCTGGTCAACACGCCCGAGCTGCGCTTCCAGGTCGATGAAAGCCGCAAGTTTGCCGTGATCGAAGAGGTCAAGGCGCGGCTTGCCGCGTCAGGCGCCGATGTGAACGGCATCGATGGGGTCCGAGTCTCGACCGCCGACGGCTGGTGGCTGCTGCGGGCCTCGAACACGCAGGACGTGCTGGTCGCCCGCGCAGAAAGCGAGAATGAGGCCGGTTGCGAGCGACTGCTCGCCGAAATCGATGCCCAGCTGGCGGCTTCGGGCCTTGAGCGCGGACCCCAGGCCGGACACTAACAGGCCGGGCATTAAAGCGCCGGCAGCAACCAGGGCAGGGCGGCCAGGGCGGCAAGTGCGCTGGCCAGCAGCACGGCGGCGCTGCGCCAGGCCTGTTGCCAACCGGCCAGGCCAATCGCCGCCCCGGCCTTGATCAGCGTGTTGAGCAGCACCGGCGGCATCAGGATCAGTGCGGCCAGGCGCGGGTCGATCGTGCCTGCCGGCAGGTTGCCCATGGTGATGATCGCGGAATCGACATCGAGCATTCCTGAAAGCGCCAGGACCACGGCCAGGCCGGCATCGCCAAAGCGCTCCAGCACCCAGCGGGCCGCCACGCTCAGCACCATGACCAGCGCGGCCAGGATCAGCGCCGGGCCAAGGGCGAAGGGATTGCGCAGCGCGAGGTCAGGACTGGTTGCTGCGCTGGCCTTGCCGCTGCCGCGCCCGAGCAGCCAGGCCCCGGCCAGGCTCGTCAGCATGCCCGGCATCGCCCAGGCCAGCAGCGTGGATAGCGCAAAGGGGGCCAGGGCCGCGACCAGGACGATGACGCGCAGGAACATCACGGCCGAGGCCAGGGCAATTCCGCTGCCGAGTACTGCTGGATCTTCCGCCCGATCGCGCATCTTTCCAGCCAGCGAAGCGGTTACGGCAGTGGAGGAGACCACCGCACCAGCGGCGGCCGTTGCCAGGATGCCGCGCGACGCGCCGAGCCGCCGGGCGGCGATATAGCCCAGGAACGAGAAGCCGCAGACCAGCACCACCACCAGCCAGATCTGGCGCGGCCGCCAGGCGTCGAGCGGGCCCATTGGCGTGTCGGGCAGCAGCGGCAGGATCACCAGCGAGATCAGCGCGAAGTGGGCAATGGCCAGGACCTCGCGCTCGTCGAGCCGGCTGATCCAGTCATGCAGCTGGTGGCGCATGGCCAGGACCAGCACCATCACCCCGGTCGCCGCGCTGGCCAGGGCATGGCCGCCGGCGCCCGCCACGAAGCCGCAGGCCAGGGTCAGCAGTCCGACCAGGCTGGCCGTGCCGCTGATCGAGGCTGGCGCTGCCTGCTGGCCCCGCGTGCTGCGCCAGTAACCCATCACCACCAGGACAGCGGTTGCCGCCAGCAGCACGGCTGACAGCGCCGGGAAAGCCGTCTGCAGCGCCCCGCCCAGGCCCCCTGCCAGGCCGAGCAGGCCATAGGTCCTGATCCCGGCAAAGCGCGACCCCGCGGCCTGGTCGCGCTGGGTCCAGCCGCGCTCGATCCCGATCAGCAAGCCGAGCGCCAGCGCGAGGGCAATCGAGACGACCGCGTCCAGTTCCATGTCCGGCATCATCGTTTCAGCGTGGCAGGCGAGGCCGGGAAGGGGAAGCGTGATTTTCCTACTCCGGCGAAGCCTGTTATGTTCACCAGGCCGCCTTCCGCGCCGCCGCTGGAGCAGTTGGTGCACCCACGCCTTGAGCATGACTTTCATCAACTAAACCCGATGCCCAGCCCCTCACCCGATCTTCCCCCGGAACTGACCGGCTGGTTCGCTGCGCGCGGCTGGGCGCTGCGGCGCCACCAGCGTGAGATGCTGGACGTGGCGGAGAGCGGGCGGCATGCTCTGCTGGTGGCGGATACGGGAGCGGGCAAGACCCTGGCCGGGTTCCTGCCGACCCTGGCCGATTTCTGCCCGTCGCGGCTGGCCGGGGCGGTGCCGCCTGACGGGCTGCACACGCTTTACGTCTCACCGCTGAAGGCGCTGGCCCATGACGTGCGCCGCAATCTGTTGCTCCCGGCCGAGGAGCTGGGCCTGCCGATCCGGATCGAAACCCGCAGTGGCGATACCCCGTCCGATCGCAAGGCGCGCCAGCGCGCCAATCCACCGCATGTCCTGCTGACCACGCCGGAATCGCTCTCGCTCCTGCTATCCTACCCGGAAAGCGCGACCCTTTTCGCGGGCCTCAAACGGATCGTGATCGATGAGGTTCACGCCTTCGCCAATGGCAAGCGCGGCGATCTGCTGGCGCTCGCGCTGACCCGGCTGCAGGCGCTGGCACCGGAGCTGCAGCGGGTCGCCTTGTCGGCCACGCTGGCCGATCCTGAAGTCTACCGCCGCTGGCTGGCACCCCATGGTGCAGCCGCGACCGTGGCGCTGGTCGAAGGCGAGCAGGGCGCTCCGCCCGAACTGGAGATTGTCCTGCCGCACGAGGCGCGAGTGCCGTGGGGCGGCCACGCTGCGGCCTGGGCCGTGCCGCAGCTGTACCAGGCGATTCTGGCCAACAAGACCACCCTGGTCTTCTGCAACACCCGCTTCCTCGCAGAGTTCATCTTCCAGGAGCTGTGGGACGCCAACGAGGATCACCTGCCGATCGGCATCCACCATGGCTCGCTCTCGGTCGAGGCGCGGCGCAAGGTGGAAAGCGCCATGGCGGCAGGCAAGCTGCGCGCGCTGGTCTCCACCGCCAGCCTCGATCTGGGTGTCGATTGGGGCGGTGTCGATCTGGTGGTGCAGATGGGGGCGCCCAAGGGCTCGTCGCGCTTGCTGCAGCGGATCGGTCGCGCCAATCACCGGCTCGACCAACCAAGCCGTGCCCTGCTGGCTCCGGGCAACCGGTTCGAGTTCCTTGAGGCTGTCGCGGCGCTGGAGGCCGTGGCCGAGGGGCAGCGCGATGGCGAGGCGTTTCGCCCGGGCGGGCTCGATGTCCTGGCCCAGCATGTCATGGCCTGTGCCTGTGCCGGGCCTTTCGATGAGGCGGCGCTGCTGGCGGAGGTGCAGAGCGCAGATTCGTTCGCCTGGGTGGATGCAGAAACTTGGCAGCGCGTGCTCGGTTTCGTCGCGACGGGCGGCTATGCGCTGCGGGCCTATGACCGGTTCCAGCGGATCACCAAGGGCCGCGATGGGCTTTGGCGGCTGACTCACCCGCAGCATGCCGCACAGCATCGGCTCAACGCCGGGATCATCATGGACAGCGAAATGATCTCCGTCCGGTTCCGCAATGGCAAGGCACTGGGGCGAGTGGAAGAGAGCTTCGCCGCCAGCCTCAAACCCGGCTCGACCTTCCGCTTTGCCGGGCTGGACCTCGAGGTCGAGGCAATGCGCGAGACCGAGCTATGGGTGCGGGCGGCCAAGCGCAGTGGGCAGATCCCGAGCTATCTGGGCGCGCGCATGCCGCTCACCACGCACCTGTCGCAGCGGGTCCAGGCCTTGCTGGCCGACCGGACGGGCTGGGCCCGCTTTCCGGACGATGTGCGCGAATGGCTGGAGATGCAGGACTGGCGGTCCGAGCTGCCCGCGCCGGGGCGGTTGCTGGTTGAGAGCTTCCAGCACCAGGGTCGCCACTACACGGTGTTCTACACTTTCGAGGGCTGGCCGGCGCACCAGTCGCTGGGGATGCTGGTAACCCGGCGAATGGAGGAACGGGGCCTCTCGCCGATGGGCTTCGTTGCCAACGATTATGCTCTCGCTGTCTGGGGACTTCGTCCGATCGAGGACCCGGCAGCCTTGCTTTCGCCCGATATCCTGGCGGACGAGTTCGTCGATTGGGTGCAGAACAGCTATCTGCTGCGCCGCGCCTTCCGCGAAGTGGCGGTGATCTCCGGTCTGGTCGAGCGCCAGCATCCGGGCAAGCGCAAGACCGGGCGGCAGGTCACTTTCTCGACCGACCTGATCTATGACGTTCTGCTGAAGCACGAGCCTGATCATGTGCTGATCGAGGCCGCGTGGGCCGATGCGCGATCGCGGATGACTGACGTTGGCCGATTGGCCGGCGTGCTCGACCGGGCCCAGCACGAATTGCACCATGTGCGTCTGGATCGGGTCAGCCCGCTGGCCGTGCCGGTCCTGGTGATGATCGGCCGCGAAGCGACACCGCAAGGCCAGGCCGACGATGAACTGCTGCTCGAGGCAGAGAGCCTCGCCGGCCTGGCAATGCGGCCGGTGCGCGGTTAGCGCCCAAACGAAAGGGGGGCGGATCGCTCCGCCCCCCTTGGATCGCTTGACGCGCGGTCCGGCTTACTTGCCGGCCTGCTTGCCGAACTCCGAATACTGTTCGTTGCCGACGAAGCCAAAGGCGGTCACGCCCGAACCCTTGATGATGTTCAGCACCTGGACCGAAGTCTCGTAGGGTGCTTGCGGATCCGGCTGATACTGCAGCTCGGGCTCCGGCTTGATCGCCATGGTGGCCTGCAGCAGCGAGAGCAGCTGACCGGATTCAACCGGGGTGCCGTTCCACAGGATCGCGCTGTTCGGCATGATCACGACCTTGTTCTTGTCTCGTTTGACAATAACGTCCGGCGGCGGGGCCGACGGGTTGGGCAGGTCGATGTTCACGGCGTGCGTCGCCACGGGGATCGTGATGATGAACATGATGAGGAGAACGAGCATGACGTCGATAAGCGGCGTCGTGTTCATTTCCATCATCGGCTGGCCATCGTCCTTGCCTGCTGAGATGCCCATTCTGGGTTACTCCTGAATTGCGAATAGGGTGGGGCAGCCGAGGCCGCCCCGTGCCCTTAACCGTTGGGGTCGACCGGGGTCGAAATGAAGCCGACCGTCGGGTAGCCCGAGATCTGCACGTTGTAGATCGCACCGGCGATGCAGCGCCACGGGGCATTCACGTCACCGCGGATATGCACCTGCGGAACGAGTTCCGGATTGTCCCGAAGGGCTTCCGGTCCGCCGGCACGCTTCACGATGGCGTCGAGCCGCTTGAACGCCTGGTCACGCAGTTCGACCGAATCGACCGGCGTGATGTTGTTGAAGTAAATGCGGCATTCACCGCCGAGGTTAGCGCCCTCGAAGCCCGGTTCGCCGGCAGAGCGGCCGCCCGAGTCGGTGGTGCTGACGGTCAGCAGCAGGTTCTCGACCTTGTCCTTCGACTCAGTCGAAACCATGATGGGGAGCTTGAGCTTCTGGATCGTCTGGATCGCGACCGGAACCGCGATCAGGAAGATGATCAGAAGCACCAGCATCACGTCGACCAGCGGCGTGGTGTTGATTTCCGACATTGGCGCGTCATCGCCGCCGCCGCCCGTTGAAATCGCCATGGGTTACATCCTGTCCTTGGGTTGGCAGCGAGTCCGCCGCGACCTTTGGCCGCGGCGGCTCTTAACGCTTAGGCCTTGGCGGCCGGAGCGGCAGCCGGCTTGGCAGCAGCCGGGGCCGGAGCCACGGCGGGCTTCACCGCACCCTTCGAGTTGATGTTGGCCAGCACGTCGGTCGAGAAGCCCGAGAGCAGCTCGGCGATGCGCTTGTTGCGGGCCTGCAGGTAGTTGTAGGCAAGCACGGCCGGAACGGCGACGAGCAGACCGAGCGCGGTCATGATCAGCGCTTCACCGACCGGACCCGCGACCTTGTCGATCGAGGCCGAACCGGCGATGCCGATGTTGATCAGCGCGCGGTAGATGCCGACCACGGTCCCGAACAGGCCGATGAACGGCGAGGTCGCACCGACGGTCGCCAGGAACGGCAGACCCGAAGCGAGGCGAGCGTTGATCGCGTTTTCCGAGCGAGCGAGCGAGCCGTGCAGCCAGTCATGGGCTTCCAGGGCGTCGGTCATCTTGCCGTGAGCTTCTTCAGCGGCGAGACCGTCGTCGACGATCTGGCGCCAGGCGCTGTTCTTCTCAAGCTTGGCAGCGCCGTCCTTGAGCGACGGAGCGCGCCAGAACGAAGCCTTCAGTTCGTTATACTGGCGCATGATCTTGGCCTGTTCGAACCACTTGGTGAACAGGATGAAGAACGAACCGAACGACATGACACCAAGGATGACGACGGTGGCGTAGGCGATGAAACCGCCCTGCTCCAGCGCTTCCTTGAAGCCGGTTCTGCGGAGCTGCCTGGGCGGCCGCGGTCAGGAGGTCAACGATAAGCATGCGAAAAGT
Organism: Novosphingobium sp.; assembly: GCA_021299075.1. Lineage (GTDB taxonomy): Bacteria > Pseudomonadota > Alphaproteobacteria > Sphingomonadales > Sphingomonadaceae > Novosphingobium. The sequence goes on from JAJTFU010000056.1 coordinate 22,408, forward strand.
CCTCTCAAGCGAAATAGGTTGGCAATCTGCCGGTTCCCCCGGGGTTCCGGCGATGGCCCGGCCGGAGCCGGACCGGGAAGTTCAAACATCAATCCTTCGGAATCACCCAGCGGACGCGGTTGGAGTAGGAGCCCGAGGTGGGCTGGCCTTCACCATCCGTAGCCGGATTGAACCGGGCACGGCGCGTCACGTTCGAGCAGGTCGCCTCGTCAAGGTCGGGGCTACCGCTTGAGCTGGTGACCGTGCAGCCGGTCACGCGGCCATCCGGACCAACGGAGACGCGGAAGCTGGTGGTGCCTTCGCGTTCCTCACGCAGTGCGCGGGTCGGATAGTCGTTGGTGGTTGCCCAGTTGGCCGGATTGCCCTTCGGCGTCGGCTGCTTGGGCTGCACGCGCGGCGGCGGAGGTGCCACCGGTGCCGGCGGGGCAATGATCGGCACGACCGGCGCCGCAGGCGGCGGGGTCACGACGGTCTGCACCGGCGGCGGAGTCACATTGACGTTGATCTTCGGCGGAGGGGCCACGATCGGCGGCGGCGCAGCAGCCTTCTTGGGCGGCGGCGGCGGCTCCTTCTTGGGCTCGTCCTTCTTGATATCGACAGTCGTCACCTTCTTGACGACCTGTTGCACGGCTTCATAGGCCAGGCCCGTTACAAGGGCATAGCCAACGACAACATGCAGCAGGGCGACGACGACGAAAGAGGCAATGCGATTGCCACTCATCTCCTGGTCAGCGTAAGCCATTCAGACGCATCACTCCTAGTCAGTCCCCATCCCGAGCCAAAACCCGGGAACCGGCGGACGCCCGTTACCGGGACGGCCACCCAAATTCTTAACATCCACCCTGCCGACCCACCCGGATTGCCCGGCGCAGCCCGACGCCGGATGGACCAGAATGTCGGGCCTTTGTTGTTCTATGGCCCGGATTTCCGTGTGCTTTAGCCAAGCGGGCGCACGGGCGCAACGCTTTATCCATTAACTGTCGATTCACGTGTGTTAAGGTCGAAGGCGTTGAAAGGACCGCTGAAACCGCAGCGTTCCGGGCTATAGGATCAAACCTCGCATGCATGTACCGGTTCCAATAGGGCGCTTGGCGCTGCTTCGTTGCGGGACGCTGGCGCTGCTGTTTACCGCGCTGGCACCACCTGCATTTGCCGCTGATTCGCCGATCAGCGAATCGATTGCACCGGTCGCAACCTATGCCGATCTGGCCGACCTAACCGGTCCGGCTGCGGTCGTCGTCCGGGCGCAGGTGCGCAAGGTGGCCGAGGTTGAGCCTGAACGCGCGCCCGGTCTGCGCGCTGGATGGGCGCGGCTTTATGTCGAGGCGCGGACCGAAGCGGTGCTGGGCGGCCGTACGGCCCTGGGTGAGGCGCTGCGCTATCTGGTCGATGTGCCGCGCGACTCCAAGGGCAAGATTCCCAAGCTGGGTAAGCGCAGCGTGATCCTGTTTGCCCGGCCTGTGACCGGGCGTCCGGGCGAGCTGCAACTGGTCGCGCCCGATGCCCAGCTACCCTGGGATGCTCAGCTGGAGAGCCGCGTTCGTTCGGTCCTGAACGAGTTTTATGCACCCGGCGCACCGCAGGCGATTTCCGGCCTGCGCGAAGCGATCCATGTTGTCGGCGCCCTGGCCGGTGAAGGCGAGACGCAATTCTTCCTGGCAACAGTTTCGGGCGACCCGGCCGCCATCATCGTGACAAGGACGCCCGGTTCGGGTCCGCGTTGGTCGGTGTCCTTCTCCGAACTGGTCGAATCGGGCGCGCCGCCCCCGGCCCGCGATACGCTGGCCTGGTACCGGCTCGCCTGCTTCCTGCCGGCTGCGCTGCCCCACGCAGCGAACATTTCAGCCGCGCCGGAGGATCGCCAGGCTGCCGTGCGCGACTATCGCTTCGTGCGCGAGCAACTGGGCGCCTGCGCGCGGTTGCGTCGCTAGCGGGCCTCGCCTAGGGCGCGCGAGCGAAAGGGGGCGATCATGGCCGAACCGTTGAGAGTGGCACTGGCAGGACTTGGGACCGTGGGGGCCGGGGTGATCCGGCTGGTCGAGGCCAATGCCGAGCTGATCACGCGCCGCGCCGGACGTCCAATCCTGATCACTGCGGTCAGCGCGCGCGACCGCACCCGCGATCGCGGCGTCGATATTTCGCGCTACGCCTGGGAAGAGGACATGACGGTGATGGCGGGGCGCGACGACGTCGACCTAGTGGTCGAACTGGTCGGCGGCTCGGACGGTCCGGCGCTGGCGCTGGCGCGCCGGACGCTTGGCGCCGGCAAGGGGCTGGTCACCGCCAACAAGGCGATGATCGCGCATCACGGGATGGAGCTGGCCGCGCTTGCCGAGCAGAACGGCGCGCCGCTGCGGTTCGAAGCTTCGGTCGCGGGCGGCATCCCGGTGATCAAAGGCCTGCGCGAAGGGGTTGCCGCGAACCGGGTCGAGCGGATCTACGGGATCCTCAACGGCACCTGCAATTACATCCTCTCGACGATGGAAGACACCGGCCGCGACTTTGCCGAGGTCCTCGCCGAAGCCCAGGCCAAGGGCTATGCCGAAGCCGACCCGACCTTTGACATCGAAGGCACTGACGCGGCCCACAAGCTTTCGATCCTGTCGGCAATCGCTTTCGGTTCGACGATCGATTTCGCCTCGGTCGAGACCAGCGGCATCTCGCGCATCCTCGCCGCCGATATCGCCCAGGCCGATGCGCTGGGTTACGTCATCCGCCTGATCGGCATGGCCGAAGCCAATGACGGGGGCCTGTTCCAGCGCGTCCAGGCGCACCTCGTCCCATTCGACAACCTCCTCGCTCATGTCGATGGCCCAACCAATGCGGTGGTGGTCGAGGGCAACTTCTCCGGTCGGCTGCTGTTCCAGGGGGCCGGTGCCGGTGACGGGCCAACCGCCAGCGCCGTGGTTGCCGACATCATCGACATCGCGCGCGGCATGGACACCGGGTTCGAGGCCGACCGCGCCTTCTCGATTCCTGTCGCCGGGCTCGAAGCCATGGCGGTTGCCGACAGCGGAACGCGCCAGAGCCGGGCCTATATCCGCTTCATGGTCGCCGACCGGCCTGGCGTGCTGGCCGAGCTCACCGCTGCCATGCGCGATGCCGGGGTGTCGATCGAAAGCCTGATCCAGAAGGGCCGGGCCGGCGATGCAGGAGCGGTGATGGTCGCCATGGT
>JAJTFU010000057.1 GCA_021299075.1 Novosphingobium sp.
CCCTTGACCGGACCATAGTGCCAGCCAGCCAGTCCGGGCGGTACCACCAGTCCGCCGCCTCGCACCGCCAGCACATGGCTTGCACCAAACTGCCGGGCGGCAGCACTGACGGCCTTTGTCCAGTCGGCCACGGAGAGTGAGGCGAGATCGGCGCGGCTTTCGTTGCTGCCGGGCAGATCGGGCAGCATGCTATCGATCCCGCTGCCGCCCAGCCGCTGCATGACATCGACGCACAGCCGGCGCAGGCGGTGCCCTTCGTCAAACAGCGCGGGGATAATCAGCAGCCGCTGCGCCGCACCCTGATCATGGACGAGGGCATACTCGTCGGCGCTAGAGCCATCGGGCAGGGGGCAGGGATAGCTGCTGGGTTTCACGCGGCTTTGCGCTTGGCCTCGGCAAAAGCGAGGAGGTTGCCGAAGCTCTCCAGCAGTTCACCATCGACCTCGTCATCCTCGATCACGATGTCGAGCCGGTCTTCCATCTCAGTCAGCAGGCCAGCCACCGCCATCGAATCCAGTTCCGGCAGGTGCCCGAACAGCCCGGTATCAGCCTCGAAATCATCGGCCTGGCCGGGCTTCAGTCCCAGCACGTCGGTGAGGATCCGCCGCAGTTGCATATCAGTGTGGCTGCGCATCGATCCCCCGTGGCGCGTGGTTTGCTCTAGAGCCGCGCCTCTAGCCATGCGATCCGCTCGCTGCAACCCTGTGCAGGACCTTGCGGGCGATTGCCGGCCAGGTGCCCGGCCACTTGGCGCGGAAGGCCTCGATCCGGTAGCGCGGGCGGACTTCCTCCATCCAGTCGCGTTTGTAGGCATCGTTGCCCGTGCCAAAGTCGACTAGCTCGACCTTGTCGTGATCGATGACCCGTTCAAGCAGGGCTGCGGTCAGCGTGGTTCCGGGCGAGAGCGCCTTGGCATCCTCGAGATGGGCCAGCTTGTGGATGAAGGCGGTCTTGCCTTCCACAGTCCAGAACTGCGCGGCGACCGGTCGTCCCTCGGCCCTCGCAATGGCCAGCCGAAGGCGGCCGGCGGCACCTTCCTGCTCGGCAAAGGCGCGCAGGAACCCGGGGCAGCCTTCTTCGCCCTTCCAGCTGTTGGCGTAGATTTCCTCGTAGCAGTCCCAGCTGGCTGCGTTGAACGCCGTTTCGATCGTGACTTCGACCTTTCCAGCCTTGCGCTTCAGTGTGGTGCGCAATGGGCCGGCCCGCGTGTCGAGATAGTCCGTGAAGCTGCGGCCGCGCACGGTCAGCACGTGGTTGGTATCGCATGGCTCGACAAAGGTCGTCCAACCTGTCTGGCGCAGCGCCGCAGCGATTGTGGTGGCTTCACCATGCTCGTCGGGCAGTGGCGACAGGACAAGGTGCGGTGTCTGGCCGGCCAAATCGGCTGCCAGCGCTGCCAGCAGGGCAGGCCGATTCGCGCCATCGGAAAACAGTGGCGCGACGCGAAAGGAGTACCAGTTGGCCAGGCAATGCACCTGTCGGCCGCGGCGGAGCAGCGGCATGACGGCACGGTGCGGTCCATCGCGAACCACGGCGATCAGCGGCAGGAGATCGCAGCAATCGGCCAGACCCTGCCACCAGGCCAGCCGGTCGAAGGGTGCAGCGACCTGCGGCGCGTTCAGCAGTGCAGCCAGCACCGCATCGCCTTGCACTTCCTTAAGATCGTCGTGATAATCGACCGAAATCATACGCCCAATTTCCCCAAACTCCGGATCGATCACCTGGCCATGCGTGGCGAGGGAACGGCTCCGGCGCTCGTGCTGCGCGACCGCACCCTTAGCCACAATGACTTAAGGGAAAGTGTCGCGCACTTGGCGGGGTGGCTGCGGGCGATGGTGTCTGAACCGGGTGCCCGCGTGGCAAGCTGGGCAGCGAAGGGCGAGCTCACCTGCCTGCTCCCGCTGGCTGCTGCTCGGGCCGGGTTGGTCCACGTGCCGATCAACCCGCTGCTCAAGCGTGCACAGGTGGCCTATATCCTGGCGGACAGCGGCGCGCGGCTACTGATCGGTACGGCAGCGCGGTTGGCGACACTGGAAGCGGACGATGTGCCCCTCAGGTGCACTGTAAAGTCTGAATCGGAAGTGATTGAAGAATATACATCAAGTCCGCCGATGGGGCGTTCTGAATCCAATCCGCAGGAACTGGCGGCGATCCTTTATACCTCTGGCTCCACCGGTAAGCCCAAGGGGGTCATGCTGAGCCATGCCAATATGTGGCTGGGTGCGGAAAGCGTGGCATCCTATCTGGCGCTGTCGCCGCAAGACGTCACCCTGGCCGTACTGCCGCTGTCGTTTGACTATGGCCAGAACCAGTTGCTTTCGACCTGGTTCACCGGGGGCTGTGTGGTGCCGCTCGATTATCTGACCCCGCGCGATGTGGTGAAGGCGGTCGAGAAACATGGCGTCACGACCCTGGCGGCTGTCCCGCCGCTCTGGGTCCAGCTGACCGAACTGGACTGGCCGGCCGAAACCGTGGGACGGCTCAGGCGGCTGACGAACAGTGGCGGGGCTTTGACCGTGGACCTGGTCAAACGCCTGCGCAGCCTTTTCCCGCAAGCACGGCTGTTTCCGATGTACGGACTGACCGAAGCATTCCGGTCGACCTTCCTCGATCCGGAGCTTGTCGATAGCCACCCTACATCGATGGGCAAGGCGATCCCGCACGCGGAAATCCTGGTGATCGGTGATATTGGCAGGATCCGGAACGAACTGCCGAACGCTACAAACCCGCCCCGGCAGCGTCCGAATATGGCGGCATGGCCGTCTGGTCGGGCGACCGGGTTCGGCGCGAGGCTGATGGCCTGCTCTATTTCGTCGGGCGGCGTGACGCCATGATCAAGAGCGCGGGCAACCGGATCAGCCCGCAAGAGATCGAGGATGCGGCGCTTGGCACTGGGCTGGTGGCCGAAGCGGTGGCACTGGGCATTCCGGACGAGCGTTTGGGCCAGGCGGTCCATCTGGTCGTCCGGGCAGCACCGGGCGCTTCAGGTGCAGACGCAGAACTTCCGCGCAAACTTATGCAGGAACTACCCAATTTCATGCAGCCGAAGCAGATACACTGGCGTGATACCATGCCGATCTCACCCAATGGCAAGATCGATCGCACCGGGCTTTATGCGGAATTGGCGGCGTGAAGCCGCTCGGCCCCATTCCCGCTGGTTTCGCCACCCTGGATGGCGAACTGGCAATCGGTGGCCACAAGGCCAGCGATCTGGTGGCGCAGGCCGGACAGACCCCCCTGTTTGTCTATTCGCAAGAGCGGATTGCCGCACGCGTGGCGGAGCTGCGCGCGGCGCTGCCAGCGCAGGTGGCGCTCAACTATGCGGTGAAGGCCAATCCTTATGGACCCGTGTTGCAGGTCATGACGGGGCTGGTCGATGGCTTCGATATCGCCTCGGGCGGCGAGCTGGCGATGGTGACTGCCGCAGGCATCGATCCTGCTCGCGTCAGCTTTGCCGGGCCCGGCAAGCGCGATGCCGAGCTGGAAGCGGCGATTGCGGCCGGCGTGACGCTCAACCTCGAATCGGAAGGCGAAGCGGAGCGTGCCTTGGCGATTGCGGCCCGACTGGGTACGGTGCCCAGGCTGGCGGTACGGGTGAACCCGGATTTTGATCTCAAAGGTTCGGGAATGAAGATGGGCGGCGGCGCCAAGCCGTTTGGCGTCGATGCTGAACGGGTTCCTGCCCTGGTACGCCACTTGATCGCGGCGGGCGCGGACTGGCGGGGCTTCCATATCTTCGCTGGCAGCCAAGCGCTCGATGCCGCCGCAATTGCTGAAACCCAGGCTCAGACGATTGCCCTGGCGGCCCGGCTGGCGGCAGAAGCGGGTACGGTACCGCCCAAGGTAAACCTGGGCGGCGGGTTCGGTATCCCTTACTTCCCCGGCGACGTGCCGCTCGATCTGGCCGCCGTAGGCCAGGCGCTGGGTGAACAACTGGCCCAGCTCCCGCCGGAACTGGCCGGGACAGCCTTTTGCATCGAACTCGGCCGCTATCTGGTCGGAGAATCAGGAGTTTACCTGACTCGGATCATCGACCGAAAGATCAGCCATGGGGAGGTTTACCTCGTCACCGATGGCGGCCTGCACCACCAGCTGGCCGCCTCGGGCAACTTCGGGACTGTGGTGCGCCGGAACTATCCCGCCGCGATTGCCTCGCGGTTCGATGCTCCTGTCGAGGAAGAAGCCAACGTGGTCGGCTGCCTCTGCACCCCGCTCGACCGGTTGGCTGACAAGGGCGGCTTCCCGCTGGTCTAGAACCGCACCCGGGGCCGCTACGGGGCTGGAAAGCAAGGGCTAAACCCCCGAAATCCCATGTAAGGCTAACGCAATATTCACCCTTTTTGCCGATACCCCAGCGTGAACAGCCGGGTCGTCGAGCGGGAAGGGCATAGCCCGATCGGTGGCGCGGCACTCAGATTTGAGGATATGCCCGATGCCGATCGACCGTTTCACGCGCCTCCTGGCAGGCAGCGCCATGGCCAGCATGGCCCTTGCCGGCTGCGCCAGTGGCGGCGGTGGCCAGCAATTGCCGCCGGCCTCCTTCGTGTCGATGCAGGAAGGCCCGGGCGAGGAATACGTGATCGGGCCGCTCGATGAGCTGACGATCTTCGTCTGGCGCAATCCCGAACTTGGCGCGCAGGTCCAGGTCCGTCCGGACGGCCGCATCACCACGCCGCTGATCACCGACATGCCAGCCGTGGGCAAGACGCCCAAGATGCTGGCCGATGACATTACCCTGCAGCTTTCGCAGTACATCCAGGAACCGCTGGTTTCGGTGATTGTCAACAAGTTTGCCGGCACCTTCAGCCAGCAGGTCCGCGTGGTGGGCGCAACCACCAAGCCGGCCTCGATCCCTTACCGCGCCAACATGACCCTGCTCGATGCGATGATCGCGGTCGGCGGGCTCAACGAATATGCCGCCGGCAACAAGGCCCGCCTGATCCGCTTCGACAAGGAAAGCGGTACGCAGAAGGAGTATGCGATCAAGCTGGGCGACCTGCTGCGCAAGGGCGACAGCAAGGCCAACGTCATGCTGATGCCGGGCGACGTCATCATCATCCCTGAAAGCACGTTCTGAGGAAGGGGCGCGCCAGGGGCGAACGATGAACAACATTTATGACGAACTGCGCTCGGCGCTTCATTCCATCTGGCATCGCCGGTGGCTGGCGCTCGCGGTCGCCTGGGCGGTCTGCCTGCTCGGCTGGCTGGTCGTAGCGATGGTGCCCAATACCTACGAATCGAACGCGCGGCTTTACGTTCAGCTTGATGACGCGCTGTCGGAAGTGACCGGCGTGGGCGTCGGCAATCGCAAGCGCGATATCGACCGGGTCCAGCAGACCCTGACCAGCGCAGTGAACCTGGAGAAGGTGATCCGCTCGACTGCGGTCGGTGAGGAAATCACTACGCCGAAGCAGATGGAAGCGGCGGTTCTGGGCCTCGCCAAGAAGATCAAGGTTGAGAACGTCAAGGACAACCTGTTCGAGATCAAGGCCGAGTTCGGCGATGGTGCGCGCTCCGATGCCGAGAGCGCCAAGATCGCGCAGGACATTGCCCAGAAGCTGATCGACATTTTCCGCGAGGAAAACCTGGCCGGCAATCGCGGCGAGATGACCCAGTCGCTCGACTTCATGAACCAGCAGCTGGCCGATCGCCAGAAGGAGCTGGAAGCCGCCGAACAGAAGCGCCTGGCTTTCGAAGCCTCACATCCCGAACTTATCCAGGGCGGGGTGAGCGCGCTCCAGCGTCTTGAAGCCAGCCGCTCTGAACTGCGCGGGATCGATGCCGATCTGGCCGCTGCCCAGTCGGCACTTGCTGTCATTAATGGCCAGTTGGCGGGAACGCCGCAGAGCTTGCCTGGCATTGGCCCGCAAGGCGGTGCGCGCGGCGCGCTGGCCGAGGCCCAAGCGATGCTCTCGGCCCTGCGTTCACGCGGACTGACCGAAAACCATCCCGACGTGATTGCCGCGCGCAATCAGGTCAATGCGCTGAAGGGTGCGGCGGCTTCGGAAAGCGGTCCGGGCGGCATGCCAAATCCGGCCTATAGCTCGCTTCAGTCGATCAAGGCCGAGCGTCAGGCCAACGTCCAGTCGCTGATGGCCCGCCGTGCGGCGGTCCAGTCCGACATCAGCCGGATCACGGGATCGCAGATCAACAATCCGGAACTGGCCGCTGAACAACAGCGGATTAACCGCGACTATGACGTGCTCAAGCAGCAGTACGACAAGTTGCTGCAGGACCGCGAGGAGCTGCGCCTGCGCGGCCAGGTCGAAACCGAGCACAATGCGGTGAAGTTCGAAGTGATCGATCCGCCGACCACGCCGCGCGCGCCGGTCGCGCCGAACCGGCCGCTGCTGCTGATGGCGGTGCGCGTGACCGGACTGCCGGTGCTGGGCGCGATCAGCCAGACCCTGACTGACAGCGCCCGGGCACTGCGCAAGCGCCGGATGAAACAATTCTACATGGCCAGCGCTGCGCTGGGCGGGATCTTCGTGCTGCTGCTGGTGGCCGAGATGATCCAGGTCAGCATGGTGGCGTGAGGGGCTTGAAATGACCGAACAGACCAAGATCCCCGTTCCGCCGCAGGACGAACCGGTCGAGGCCAAAGGCTCGCTGATCGAGCGCGTGGTGCGCAATTACGATCTGGTGAAGCTGGCCCCGGCGCCGATCCCGGAAGAGCTGATCCCGCCGGCCGCCAAGCGCCGCCGCTATCGCCGCGCCGATGAAGTGGCCGAGGTTGAGGACGTGGCACCCGTTGCTGCGCCTGCGCCTGCGCCGGCACCAGTGGCTGAAGCTCGCCCGGAGGTGGTTGAGCCCGAAGTGATCGCGCCCGCAGCGGCAACGCCTGCGGCAGAGCTCGTCCCAGCCGTCAAGCCAGTCCAGTTCAAGGGGCCGGTTAATCCAGTCAACCGCCAGCACCTGCGCGACCAGGGGCTGATCGTGCCGGAAGGTTCGGTAACCGCGCTGTTGGAAGAGTTCCGCATCGTGAAGCGGCAATTGCTGCTCAATGCCGGGCACCTGCAGCAACAGGGCATGGGCTATGCCGCCCAGCGCGTGCTGATCTGCTCGCCCCATCCGGGTGAAGGCAAGACGTTTACTGCCGTCAATCTGGCACTGGCGATTGCTGCCGAGAAGGAAACCGAGGTCCTGCTGGTCGATGCCGACTTTGCCAAGCCCTCTGTGCTGTCCTCGCTCGGCCTGCCGGGTGGCAAGGGGCTGATGGATGCCCTGGCCGATCCGTCGCTTGATGTCGCCGATTGCGTCCAGGGCACCGACATTTCGGGCCTGTGGGTGCTGCCAGCCGGCAATGCCACGACGTCCGACACAGAATATCTTTCCAGCTCGCGCACCCGCCAGGTGCTCGATCGACTGGTTGAGGGCGCGCCCAATCGCTTCGTGATCTTCGATTCGCCGCCGGCGCTGGCGGCCTCTCCGGCGGCCGAACTGGCCAAGTATGTCGGACAGGCCGTGGTTGTCGCCCGGGCTGACCGTACCGGACAGGGTTCACTGGAGGATGCCATTCGGCTCCTGTCGGGCTGTCCGAACATCCAACTGCTTCTGAACGCCGTCCATTTCAGCCCGAGCGGTCGCCGCTTCGGGTCCTATTATGGCTACGGGGGGTAACCATGACCTCTGACTACAAGCGCCTGATCACCCTGCTCTGCGCTGGCAGCGCGCTGGCCCTGCCGGCGGTGGCCCAGGCCCAGTCGATTGCCTATGGCGACGTATCGGGCTCTGGCTCAAAGGCTTCGAGCGATCGCGGCGGCGACGGTGCTGACGCGGACGATGAAGACAGCGACGTTAGCGCGCCGCGCCGTGGCGGCGGCAGGAAGATCAGGGTTACGCCTTATATCGAGGCGCAGCAGGTGGTCTTTGCCGAGCTGAAGCCGGGCAACGATGTGCTGACCTATTCGGTGCTTGCCGCCGGGGTCGATGCCGCGATCGCCGGGCGCAACAACCAGGCTTCGGTTTCCGTCCGTTATGAGCGCCGCTTCGGCTGGGGCGATGCGATCGACAACGATGCGATCAGCGGGGTGGCCCGGGCTTCGCTTTCGGTGGTGCCGCAGACGCTGAAGTTCGAAGCGGGCGCGCTGGCGGCGCGCAGCAGTGTCGAAAACAACGGCGCGGCCGTGACCAGCGGGCTCGAATTCGGGGACAGCGTCACGCAGATCTATTCGATCTATGCCGGACCGCAGCTGGCGACCAACCTTGGTGATGTCGCGCTGACCGGTTCTTACCGGCTGGGTTACACCCGAGTTGAATCGCCTGATGCCATCCAGGTCTTGCCGGGCCAGACCCCGATCGACGTGTTCGACGATTCGATCACCCATAACGCTGCCGTGCGCGCCGGGGTGAAGCCCGGTGATGTTCTGCCGGTTGGTCTGGGCGTTGGCGCGGGCTTCAACCGCGAAGATGTGTCCAATTTCGATCAACGGATCGATGACCGCTGGGTGCGCAGTGACGTGACTCTGCCGGTCAGTCCCGATCTGCACCTTGTTGGTGGGGTCGGCTACGAAAAGGTCCGCGTTTCCAGCCGCGATGCCGTGCGCGACCCCGTGACCGGCGCGCCGGTTCTGGGCAGCGATGGCCGCTTCGTGACGGACAAGAGCGTGCCGCGCGCAATCTCCTACAATGCGGATGGATTGATCTGGGATGCCGGCGTGATCTGGCGGCCGAGCCGCCGCACTGCGCTCGAGGCGCATGTTGGCAAGCGCTATGGCTCAACCAGCTATTACGGCAGCTTTGCCTATGCGCCCAATTCGCGCAGCAGCTTTAACGTCTCGGTCTACGATTCGATCAATGGCTTTGGCGGGCAGTTGGGCAACGCCCTGGCCGCGCTGCCGACCGAATTCGAAGCTGTGCGTAATCCGTTCAATGGCTCGCTGTCCGGCTGCGTTGCGGCCAGCGGTTCGGTGTCTTCGGGCCAGAGCCCATGCCTGTCGACCGCGCTTGGCTCGGTCCGCAGTTCGGTGTTCCGGTCGCGCGGCGTGATGGCCAGCTATTCGGTTACCGGCAACCGTTTCCAGACCGGGATCGGCGCCGGTTATGATCGCCGCAAGTTCATTGCCGCGCCAGGTACGGTCCTGGCCGCGGCCAATGGTGTGATCGACGAGAACGTGTGGGTCGCAGCCTATCTCAATGGTCGGATCGACCGGAATTCAAGCTTCTCGACCAGCGTGTACGGCAATTTGTACGAAAGCGGAGACGCCTTGTCTGGCGATATCACCGCGATCGGCGCAACCGCTGCCTATTATCGCCAGCTGACCAGCAAGCTGACCGCCACTGCGGCGATCGGCATCGACGGGGTCAAGCGTAAGAACCTGGTCGATATCTGGTCCGGCCAGGCGATGGTCGGCGTGCGGTATTCGTTCTGAGCCTGACGGAGTAATGGATATGTTCAACGATTTTTACGGGCTCAGCGGGCGGCCGTTCCAGCTTACCCCTGATCCGACTTTCTATTTCGAGAGCCTGACGCACCGCAAGGCGCTGTCCTACTTGTCCTATGGCCTGGCCCAAGGCGAAGGCTTTGTGGTGATCACGGGTGAGGTCGGGGCCGGTAAGTCGACCCTGGTCGCGCACCTGATGGCCACGATTGACCCGGCTCGGCTGACCGCCGCTCAGATCGTCACCAGCAAGCTGGATGGCGAGGAACTGGTCCATGTCGTCGCCCAGGCCTTCGGGCTGATCGTCGATGGTCACGACAAGGCTTCTGCGCTTGGCGCAATCGAAGCCTTCCTGCATGACGAGGCCCGCGCCGGCCGCCGCTGCCTGCTGGTGGTCGATGAGAGCCAGAACCTTGAGCTTGAGGCCCTGGAAGAGCTGCGCATGCTCTCCAATTTCCAGCTTGGTGCCCATCCGCTGCTGCAGACGCTGTTGCTGGGCCAGCCGGAATTCCGCGACACGATCCAGGATCACCCGCAGCTTGAACAGCTGCGCCAGCGCGTGATTGCCGCCCATCACCTTGAGGCGATGGAGCTGGGCGAAGTCCAGGCCTATATCGAGCACCGCCTGAAGTGCGTGGGCTGGGTCGGCAATCCGCAGTTCGACCAGGGCGTGTTTACCGAGCTGTTCGAAGCGTCGGGCGGCGTGCCGCGCCGGATCAACCAGATCTGCAACCGCTTGATGATGCTGGGCGCTGTCGATCAGCGTAGCCGGATCGACCGCGCCATGCTGAGCCAGGTGCTCGACGAGCTGGAACTCGATGGCACCATGCAGCTCAAGAAGATCGCGCCGCAGCCCGTGGCCGCGGCTGCGCCCGAACTGGTCGCCGCGCCGCAGCCGGTCGCCGTCGATGGTGTTGCGATGGCACAGCTGGAGGCCCTGCTGGCCGAGCGCGATGCCCAGATTGCTGAACTGCAGCAGGCCGTGATCGAACTGGCCAACGAGCGCGATGCCGATTTGGCCCGTCCGGTCCAGAGCGACGAAGGCCTTGCTGCGCTTGAAGCCAAGTTCGCCGGGCTGGAAGCAAAGATGCTGGAGCAGGAGCGGACCATTCGCCACACGCTGACCATGCTGATCGAGTGGATCGAGGCCGAAGACGCCAATCGCGCCGCGGCCTGATTGGGGCATTGGCGTGAGCGAGTTCCTACCCCGCTTGGTCAATGGCCTGTCGGTCGATGTCGAAGACTGGTTCCAGGTCGGCGCGTTCGAGAACGTGATCGATCGGGGTACCTGGGATTCGCTGTCTGACCGGGTCGAGCGGAATGTCGAGCAGATCTTGGATCTGGTCGCGGCTTGCGAGGTGCAGGCAACCTTCTTCACGCTGGGTTGGGTGGCAGAGCGGCATGGGCCGCTGATGCGCCGGATCGTCGATGCGGGGCATGAGCTGGCCAGCCATGGCTGGGACCATGCCCGCGTCTTCACGCTGGGCAAGGAAGCCTTCGCCCGCGATGTCGAGCGCGCCCGCAAGGTGCTGGAGGATGCCTCGGGCGTCGCCATCACTGGTTACCGCGCCCCCAGCTTCTCGATCGATCAACGCACACCCTGGGCCTATGCGGTGCTTGCCGAGCAAGGCTATGCCTACAGCTCCAGCGTCGCGCCGATTACCCACGATCACTATGGCTGGCGCGATGCGCCGCGTTTTGCCTTCCGGCCGCTGGCCTGGTCTTCGCTGGTCGAGGTGCCGGTCACAACTGCCCAGTTTGCCGGCAAACGTCTGGCCGCCGGGGGCGGGGGGTTCTTCCGCGTCATGCCCTATGCTTTCTCGCGCTGGGCGATCCGTCAGGTTAACACGCAGGACCAGCGTCCGGCGGTGTTCTATTTCCACCCGTGGGAGATCGACCCGGCCCAGCCGCGCGTGGCCGGTGCGCCGCTGCGCTCGAAGTTGCGGCACTATACCAACCTCGACGTCATGGCGGAAAAGCTGGAACAGCTGATCCGGGAATTCGAATGGGGCCGCATGGACTTGCTGGCGCACCGTGAAGCGCAACATGCAGTGGAACTGGCGGCGTGAACGCCCCATTCCGCCATGCCGCCAAGCTGGCGCTGCTCGATCCGGCTGAACCCGATGCGGCCGCCCGGATTGAGGCTTTTGTTGCCGCTCATCCGGATGCGACTCCATTTCATCGGCCGGCCTGGCTGACCGCTGTTGCCAAAGGATCGGGCAACAAGGCGCTGGCGCTGGCGCTTGAACACGGCGCCGATCTAGCTGCCGTTCTGCCGCTGCTTGAAGTGCATTCGCCGCTGTTCGGCCGCGTGCTGGTCTCCAGCGGCTTTGGCGTGGGCGGCGGTGCCTTGACCACGGGGCGGGGGCAGGATGAGGCGCTGTTTGCTTTTGCCCAAGACCAGGCGCTGCGACGGTCTTGCCCGACGATTGAACTGCGCGGCGGGCCGCTGCCCGATGACCGGCCGGGCTGGAAGGTGCGCCACGATTCGCACTGCGGCTACGTCGCTGAACTCGCAGCGGACGATGAGGCGCAGCTGCTGTGGGTACCGCGCAAGCAGCGCGCCGAAGTCCGCAAGGGCCTGGCTGCTGACCTGACTGTGACGGTCGGGACCACTGCCACTGATCGCGCGGCGCACTATGCGGTCTATGCCGAAAGCGTCCGCAACCTTGGGACGCCGGTCTTTCCCAAGCGGCTCTTCGCCGAAGTGCTCGATGCCTTTGGCACAGATGCCGATATCCTGACCGTCTGGCATCAGGGGCAGCCGGTCAGCAGCGTCTTGTCACTTTACCACCGCGGCACGGTCATGCCCTATTGGGGCGGCGGTACGCAGGCTGCGCGCAGGCTGCGCGCCAATGACCGGATGTATTTCGAACTGATGCTCCATGCCCGCCGGCGCGGTTGCCAGCGGTTCGATTTTGGTCGGTCCAAGGTCAATTCCGGCGCCGGTGAGTTTAAGAAGAACTGGGGCTTTGCCGCCGAACCGCTGGGCTATGCCAGCTGGACCGCGCCGGGCGCCGAGGCACGCGATGCCGATCCCACCAGCGGCCGCCACGCGGCCCGGATCGCGCTGTGGAAGAAACTACCCTTGCCGGTCGCAAACCTGGTCGGGCCATTTATCGCCCGGGGGCTGGCATGACCAACGAGATCCTGTTCATTTCTCACCGCATGCCGTTCCCGCCCGATCGCGGTGACAAGATCCGCTCGCACCATGTGCTCAAGCGGCTCGCGGCCCTGGCCCCGGTTCACGTAGCGACCTTTGCCGATGACGAGCGCGACCTGGCCGAAGAGGTCGAACTGGCGGCGATCGCGCGCAGTTATCGCCTGGTCCGCCGGGTCAAGCCGCTGGTGGTGGCCGGCCTCCAATCGCTGGTCCAACGCGCACCGGTCAGCTTGCCAGCCTTCGCAAATCCTGAACTGGCGCACTACGTTGAAGAGATCCTGCGCGAGCGGCCGATCGGCACGATCTATGCCTTCTCCGGGCAAATGGGGCAGTATATCCCTGACTGGTTCACCGGTCGCGTCGTGTTCGACTTTGTCGATGTCGATTCCGCCAAGTTCGAGGCCTATGCCGAGCGCGACACCGGATTGCGGCGTTGGATAAATGCCCGCGAGGCCCGTCTCTTGCGGGCTGAAGAGGAACGACTGGCTCGCCGGGCAACGGTGAGCCTACTGGTCACGCCGGAGGAAACGGCCTTGTTCCGGGCGAGGCTTTCGCCAGAGGCAGCCGCCACTTGCGATGTCCGCACCCTCAAGTGCGGGATCGACAGCAAACACTTCGATCGCACTGGTGTTCGTACTGAACAGCGCTTGGCGGACAGCCCAGGTCCCCGGATCATCTATACTGGTCAGATGGACTATGCGCCGAATGTCGAAGCGTGCCTGCGAGTGATCGAGCGGCTACTGCCGGCAATCCGAACCCATCGGCCCGATACCACATTTCACATCGTTGGTCGCAATCCGGCCGAGGAATTGCGCGAACACCACGGCCGGGGCGGCGTCTACGTCTGGGGCGCGGTAGAGGACACGCGAACATGGCTGGCCGGGGCCGACCTGGCACTGATCCCATTGGAAATCGCGCGGGGAATCCAGACCAAGGTGCTCGAAGCCATGGCGATGAGCCTGCCCCTGGTTTTGACCAGCGGTGCGGCAACGGGTCTTGGCGCGCGTGACGGGCAGCATTTCGTGGTCGCCGACACCGACGCAGACCTCATTGACCGGGTCACTTCAATTATTGCCCACCCGCGGCAAGGGCTGGCGCTGGGGCGCGCGGCGCGGCAATTCATCGTCGACAACCTCAGCTGGGAAGCCTGCCTGGCGCCGCTGCCTGAGTTGATTGGCATCGGTGAGGCGCGCAAGCTCAATGCAGCCTGACCGTCTCCAGCTAACCTCTGCGCAAGCTGGAGTGAGCCCGTGGCGCGATGCCCTGGTTCGGCTCGGCTGCGTCTGGCTTGCGCTGATCTTGGCTTTTGCTGGCGATTGGCTGGCCATGGCCCGCCAGTGGTGGGACAGCTCGACCTATAATCACATCCTGCTGGTTCCGCCGATTCTGGCCTGGCTCGTTTCGCTTCGGCTCGACGAACTGCGCAAGCTGACGCCGCAGACCTGGACACCTGGCCTGCTGTTGGTCGGCGGCGGCGTGCTGCTTTGGGATCTGGGTCGCTTTGCCGGTTTCAATCTGGTTCAACAGGCTGGCGCTGTCCTGGTCATGCCCGGAAGCCTGCTGGCCTTGCTGGGGCCACGCGTTGCGCTGGGGCTGCTGTTCCCGCTCTGCTACATGGCATTCCTGGTGCCGTTCGGGGATGAGCTTGTCCACCAGCTTCAAATGATCACCGCGGCCCTGACCATTGCCCTGGTCAAGATCAGCGGCATCCCGGCAGTGATCGACGGCGTGTTCATTGATACCCCGGCCGGCCTGTTCGAAGTGGCCGAGGCCTGTTCGGGCGTGAAGTTCCTGATCGCGATGATTGCGCTGGGTGCCCTGGTCGCGAATGTCTGCTTCCGCAGCTGGAAGCGCCGGGCGCTGTTTATGGCGCTGTGCGTGGCCGCGCCGATCCTGGCCAACGGCGTGCGTGCCTGGGCAACAATCCTGGCGGCGCAATATGTCGGGGCAGAGAAAGCGGGTGGGTTCGACCACATCGTCTATGGCTGGGTGTTCTTCGCGCTGGTCATTGCCGCCGTGCTGGGACTGTCGTGGCGGCACTTTGACCGCGCTGTCGACGATCCGATGATCGACGCCGCCGCGATCGAGCAGGCCCGGCTGCCGCGCTTGCTGAACCGTGGTTTTGTTGCCGCGCCGCTGACGATCCTGCTGTGCGGCGCCCTGGTGCTGGGCGGGCAAGCCTGGGCCAGAACGGCTGAGGCATTGGTCGCCCCGATGCCGAAGCAGATCTTCCTGCCTGAGGTCCCGGGCTGGCAACGCACCGACTTTGCCCCAGCGGTGCCGTGGCAACCGCGCGCCGCGGGGGCGGAGCATCGCTTGATCGGCTCCTATGCCGATGCGCAGGGGCGCAAGGTCGATGTCTTTCTGGCGCTCTACCCGGCCCAGAACGAAGGGCGCGAAGCCACCGGCTTTGGTGAAGGCGCCTTGCCTGAAAACAGCGAATGGTCGTGGAATAGCGCCGGCCCCCAAGTGGCGAATGCCAAATCCGACCTGCTGCGCGCCCGCGGCAGCATGGAGCGGCTGGCCGAGACCTATTATCGCAATGGCGATCTTCTCACGGGCAGCGCGCTCAAGCTCAAGCTTGCGACAATCGCCGATCGGCTGCTGCTGCGGCGCGAGCCGACTACCATGCTGATCCTCTCGACCGAAGTGACGGCTGACGAAGATCCCGCAATAACGCTCGACCGGTTCCGGCAATCGACTGGCCCAGTCGGACCATGGATGGACCGCATCGTGGCGCTCCGCTAGGCGACTTCACCTATGTGCGGAATTGCCGGAATCTTTCACCTTTCGACCCCCAAGCCGGTCGATCCCGCGCGGATCGAGCGGATGTGCACGGCAATGGCGCACCGGGGACCGGACGGGCAGGGTGTCTGGACTGCCCCCGGGGTCGGCCTCGGTCACCTGCGATTGTCGATCATCGACCTCGCGGGATCGCCGCAGCCGATGGCCTCCAGCGATGGCCGGGCCATGCTGGTCTTCAATGGCGAGATCTACAACTACCGTGAGCTGCGTGAGGAACTGCGCGCGAGCGGGGCCATGTTCCATACCGATGGCGATAGCGAGGTGATCCTGGCAGCCTGGCAGAAATGGGGTCCTGCCTGTCTGCCGCGCCTGCATGGGATGTTCGCCTTCGCGATCTATGACCTGGAAGCGCGCACGCTGTTCCTGGCGCGCGACAGGCTGGGCGTGAAACCGCTGTTTTATGCCCCGCTCAGCGATGGCAGCCTGGCCTTCGCCTCCGAGCTCAAGGGGCTGGCTGCGCATCCGCTGCTGCGGCGCGAGGTCGATCCCTTGGCGATCGAAGATTACCTGGCCTGGGGCTATGTGC